>JANOGR010000238.1:0-1583 GCA_031406095.1 Ignavibacteriales bacterium | reverse complement strand
CAGTCAACGAAAGGTTTCGGGGCAATAGGCGTTGGATTACAGTTTTCGATTGCCTCTGGAATTTCCTGGAATATTGAAACCGCTTTTCACAAAATCTTTGGACAAAATACGTTTTTTATTCCAATGCTTCTTACCGCAGCTATTGAACTCTAGTTCCTAATGTTTGAGAAGCAGCTTCATGCCACAGGGTAGCTCTCCGGCTACCCTTTTGTTTGTTTCATTGACAAATTATGAGCCAACCCGAACTCTCGAAAGCCTACAACCCCAGCAACGTTGAAGACAAATGGTACCAGTACTGGGAATCGAACGGCCATTTCCACGCCACTGTCAACAAAAAGAAGAAACCGTTCACCGTCGTCATCCCGCCGCCGAACATCACCGGCAGCCTCACAATGGGCCACGTGCTCAACAACACCATTCAGGACATTTTCGTGCGATGGAAGCGCATGCAGGGATTCGAAGCCTGCTGGGTTCCCGGCACGGACCACGCAGGTATCGCGACGCAGAATGCCGTTGAAAAAGCGCTGGCGAAGGAGGGCACGGACCGTCACCAGCTTGGCCGCGAGAAATTCGTGGAGCGTGTGTGGCAGTGGCGCGAACAGTACGGGCGGACGATCATCAAGCAACTGCGCAAACTCGGCTCTTCATGCGACTGGGAGCGCGAGCGTTTTACGATGGACGAGGGGCTCTCGCGCGCAGTGAACGAAGTCTTCGTACGACTTTACAAGAAGGGCCTTATCTATCGGGGCAAGTATATTGTCAACTGGTGTCCTTTCCACCAAACCGCCCTCAGTGATGACGAGGTGGAGAACTATCAGACAAACGGAAACCTCTATTACCTCCGTTATCCGATCGAAGGCACCAGCGAATTCGCCGTCGTCGCCACAACCCGACCCGAAACGATTCTCGGAGATACCGCCGTCTGCGTCCATCCCAAGGACGAGCGTTACAAGCACCTTGTGGGCAAAATGGCTGTGTTGCCCCTTGTCGGCCGGAAGCTCCCCATTATTGCAGATGAATACATCGATGTATCGTTTGCCACGGGCATGATGAAAGTAACGCCCGCGCACGATGCCAACGATTTCCTGCTTGGACAGCGCCACAACCTGCAGCAAGTGAACATCATGGATGAAAAAGGCCGGATGAATGAATCCGTGCCGAAGGAATATGAAGGACTGGACCGGTTTGAGTGCAGAAAGCAGCTCGTAAAAGACCTTGAAGCGAAAGGCTACCTTGTAAAAGCAGAGCCTTACGCATACAACCTGGGAAAATGTTACAGGTGTGAGACCGTCATCGAACCGTATTTGTCAGACCAGTGGTTCGTCAAAATGAAGCCTCTGGCAACCCCTGCTCTCCGTGTCGTGCATCAGGGAAAAGTGAAATTTCATCCTGAACGATGGGAGAAAGTATATGAACACTGGATGACAAATATCCGGGATTGGTGCATCTCACGACAGATTTGGTGGGGCCATAGAATTCCGGTTTATTATTGTACGAAATGCGACTATCTCGACGCAGCCCTCGAAAAACCCGCACACGCCTGCCCGGAATGCGGGAACAAAGAGTACCGTCAGGATGAAGAC
>JANOGR010000073.1:0-3260 GCA_031406095.1 Ignavibacteriales bacterium | reverse complement strand
TGCAATTCCCAGCCCGGCAAAAACCCTCCGCGCCATCGATCCGCCTTTTTCACCTGCTATCAGAACGTCCGCACACGCTGTTCCTTCGGGATACGGAAGCGTACCGTGTTCTTTTACGATGAGCGACCGCCGGAGAGGAACCATGAACAACACTCCCAGGGTCCCTCCCACCAGAGCCAACGTGAACACGTTGAAATAATTGAAGAATGCTTCGCCTCCCGTCAGGAAAATAAGCGCCGGAAACGTGAAGGCAACTCCCGCGGCGACAGACTCCCCCGCAGATCCGATTGTCTGAACAATATTGTTTTCAAGAATTGTGGACTTTCCGAACCTCTTGAATACGGCAATCGCCAACACAGCAATCGGGATCGACGCTGATACAGTCAAACCCGCCCTCAGCGCAAGATATACCGTTGAGGCACCGAAGATGAGACCGAACATTGCACCCAAAATTATGGCTTTTACCGTAAACTCGGGAACAATCTGTGAATCCGCGATATATGGTTGGAACTGCTTTGGGGATGTTTCAGCCATATTGAGCTCCTTTTTGAAATTTTGGTTGGGAGTGAAGGGAATAGTCAGTTGCCGTTACGAGAAAACAAAGCCTTCATGATGTAACCCGCGATTTGCGGATTCTCTTTCAGCCGACGCATGGAATACGCATACCATTGCTCCCCGTACGGGACATACACCCGAAGGCGATGGCCGTCGGAGAGGATTTTATCTCTTAGTGCTTCACGGACTCCAAGCAGCATCTGGAATTCATAGCGCGACCGGTCCGGGGAATTCCGCTGAATCAAATCGTAAGATTTTTCGACAAGATACTCATCATGCGTCGCAATCCCGACATAACACCCGTTTTCGATGATCGTCCGGACCAACAGGACAAAATTTCGGCGGATGTCATCGCGGTCATGGTATGCAATGTCGGGTGACTCGACATAAATGCCCTTGCAGACTCTGAAATTTGCTCCCAACTTCATCAAAGCCCGAATGTCGGCATCGCTCCGTTTGAGGTATGCCTGAATGACAATTCCTACGTTCTCAAACCCCTGCTCTCGCAAACGCCGGTAGATTTCAATCGTATCCCCCGTGGTTGTCGAATCCTCCATGTCGATGCGCACGAAATTCTGGAGTTTTCTTGCTTCTTCAACAACAGAGCGGACATTTTCAAAGCACACGTTCTTGTCAATCCGAAGGCCTAGTTGACTGAGCTTCACCGATACGTTCGAATCAAGGTTGCTTCGCTTGATGGTCTCGAACATCTGAATCAAGGAAGATTTCATCGTTGCCGCCTGGCCTTCCTCATGGATATCCTCGCCGAGGAGATCCATGGTGGCCATAAACCGTTTTGCATTCAAATCACGAATCACGCGGACGGCATCCTGGAGTGTAACGCCGGCAATGTATCTTCGTGAAAACTGGCCTACGAGAGCTTTTGGAACGATGGGAAGTGCGGAAACGATGAGCTTGTTGAGGAAAGACATTGGTGAGATGTCAGCCGGGGAAATGCATTCGAAATCGCGGTTAATATAGATACACCTGCTTCGAAATGCAATAAAAAAACCCTCCGTTTCGCAGAGGGTTTTCAGGAATCATTCGCTACGCGGACTTCCGAAGTCTCACGGGAATTCGAATTGTGACTTCGGAAGTCTCGCTTGTCAGAAATTGATCACCAGACTCACCTTCGGCTCGATGCGTTTTTGCTCCTTAAAGCCGATCACGTTTCCATTCGCGTCCTTCTCTTCCGTCCACGTCCATTCATACAGCATGGAAACCAGAAGGAAAGGATATGGCTTGTAGCCGATTTGAGCATAGAGCACCGAATTGTTGTCGAGCGTAAACACCGGGCCGATGTTTTTCTTGTCATAGCCGCCGCTCACGAGAAGAGGGATGGCATCTCCAGTCTGCAGCTCCAAATGGAGAATTCCATTATTTCCCGGCACTCCGACGGGCGCCTGGTATCCGCCGACAACGTTGATGGTGTTGAGGATGCTCACGAGAATCTCTCCGTAATACCCCTGTGATTTCGTGGCCGCATTCAACGCCGTTGCCTTGCTGTCAAACCGCACGGAATCAAGTCGAACGAACCGATCACGTTCATACAAAGCGTTAAAATAGGCCGGGAGGAACTGGTCGCCCATCCACCGGCGCTCATACTTCATGCTGGCGGTGAACAAACCCATGCCGCTGAAATCGAAGGTGATACCGGCTGCTGCACCGTTGCCATACCCCACGATTTTGGCGTAGTCAAAATAAAGAGTCGATTTGATCATCGGCAATGAAAGAAGGGGTAAACCAAGGTCAAGCCCAAAGACGCCCATGGAACCCTTATCTTCGCTGGTTTGTGGAGCGGTGAACAGCCTGTTCGCATCTCTGTGAATGTCGGTCGCATACGTCATTCCCGTTTCAAGGTTACCAATGACCGGTATATCGGCAGCAGACGTAAACTGCAAAGGGCGAACATATCCACGCGCACCGAGAACGCCTCTCCCGGCAAAATCGCTGTACACGCTCTCAAATCCAAATTTTTCAAAATCGAGGTCCAGCTCCAGCCCCAGCCTTCTCAGGTCGTAGCTTGAGCTGTTGCGGTAATTATACATGATGAACCCATGGCCGAGACGGGAATAGTCCAGACGTCCCAGGCGGATATAAAACGGGTCGCCCTTCTGGGCCCAGCGCACGTATCGAATGATGCGCACGTAGTCGTAAAACTCGTCGAAATCCTGGGTCCTCAATTTCTTCGTCTCGGGATTGTATCTCAAGTTGAGATCCAAGCCCACACCCAGTTTTCCAAATGAAAGCTCAGGCGCAATGTTGATGAGATAGAAAAGCTGCCCGTCAATCACAGTTGCACCGAAACCTACAGGGACCGATTGCTTGTCCTTCTGCAGCATGGATGCGGAAGGCATCTGCTGGGCGAAAGAAATTGCTCCAAAAAACACCAACGAAATCATGACTGAGACAATGATACATTTTGCGAAGCGGTACATGAGTTACCTCCTCAAATAGTTTCTGGAAAAATTACAAGCCAAACAAAATTCTGCAAATGAAAACTGCGCCCAACATCCCGAACAGGTCAGCGATGAGACCCGCAGGAACGGCGTGGCGCGTGTTCTTGATATTGACAGAGCCGAAATAGACTGCAAGAACATAAAACGTCGTCTCTGAACTACCGTACATGGTCGACACGAGTACCCCGATGAAAGAATCCGGGCCATGAGTCTTCATCAATTCTGTCATGAGTCCGAGAGACCCGC
>JANOGR010000072.1:0-2501 GCA_031406095.1 Ignavibacteriales bacterium | reverse complement strand
CTGACCGCTTTGCTTGCAGAGAATGTTGAGCTGCCTTCAGGAAGGATTGAGGGCTACAAAACGGAATTGAGCGTTCGCACGATGGGGCGGTTGGAGAGCCCCGAGGAGTTCGGCAACCTTATTGTGAAAGAGATTGGAGGGAACGTCGTTCGATTCCGGGATGTCGGATATGTCGAGCTGGGAGCGGAGAACCTGCGGACCATCTTTCGAAAAGATGGTGTGCCGATGGTTGCCGTCGCTGTCACGCCACAACCCGGAGCCAATCACATCGCGATCGCAGATGAGTTCAACAAGAGAATCGAACAGATCAAGAAGGACCTTCCGCCGGACGTTCAACTCGCAGTCGGTTTTGACGTGACAAAGTACATACGGCGTTCCATCAGTGAAGTGGAAGAAACATTGCTCATTGCGTTCTTGCTTGTCGTTCTGGTCATCTTTTCATTCCTCCGCGATTGGCGAACAACAATTATCCCTGTGGTGGCAATACCGATCTCCATCATCGGGGCATTTTTCATCATGTATGTGGCCGGTTTCACTATTAATGTTCTCACATTGCTTGGTTTAGTTTTGGCCATCGGCATCGTTGTGGACGACGCGATCGTTGTGCTTGAAAATATTTATTCCAAAGTGGAACGGGGAATGCCTGCCATGGAGGCCGGTCACAAGGGCTCTGCTGAAATTTATCTCGTCATTATTTCCACGACGGTCGCACTTGTTATTATTTTCTTCCCGGTCGTCTTCCTGGGCGGCCTGACGGGAAGCTTGTTCAGAGAATTCGGTATTGTCATCGCCGGTTCTGTGATCATCTCCGCTTTTGTTTCTTTGTCCCTGACGCCGATGATGAGTTCCCGGGTGCTTTCCTCAAAGAAGGGACACAGCTGGTTTTATCTCAAAACTGAACCTTTCTTTGCGAGAATGGTGGAAACATATCAAGTTTCTCTCTCCCGTTTCATGAAAAAGCGGTGGCTCGGTGTTGCGATCATGGGTTTGGCAGTTGTCATGATATTTGGGTTTGGCGCTTTCCTTCCGTCGGAGCTGGCTCCGATGGAGGATCGGGGGAGGATGAACGTGAGCGCAACCGCACCCGAGGGTGCCTCGTACGAATACATGGATGCGTACATGCAACAGTTGGCAGAGGCGGTGGGTGCCCAGGTTCCTGAAAAGGAAATGGTTATGGCTATGACAGCCCCCGGGTTCAGTTCTGGATCCGTGAATTCCGGCAATATCACGGTTGTGTTAAAAGACAAGGAACTCCGGGGGCGCTCTCAACAGGAGATCGCCGATGTGCTTTCGCGAACCGTGAGAAAGTTTACCGAGGCAAGAACATTCGTCACGCAGGATCAGACCATTAGCGTTGGAGGAAGACGGGGAGGTCTCCCGGTTCAATACGTCCTTCAAGCTTTGAACTTTGATAAACTGAAGGAATACTTGCCGAAGTTTCTCGACGAGGCGAGTAAGAACCCTGCTTTTACAGTCACGGACGTGAATCTGAAGTTCAACAAACCGGAATTGCGCGTCAACATCAACCGGGAAAAAGCAAGGAGCCTCGGCGTTTCCGTGATAGATGTCGCACAGACAATCCAACTTGCGTTGAGCGGGCAGCGATTTGGCTATTTTATTATGAATGGCAAACAGTATCAAGTGATTGGGCAGTTGGCGCGGGATAACCGCGATGAGCCCCTTGACCTGAAGTCTCTGTATATACGAAACCGGGAGGGAAGGCTGATTCAACTCGACAACCTGGTTCAATTGACCGAAGAGAGCCGGCCACCGCAACTGTACCGCTTCAACCGCTATGTCGCTGCGACGATCTCCGCAGGCCTTGCTCCCGGATATACGCTGGGCCAGGGAATACAGGCAATGGACGAAGTGGGCAAAAAGGTACTCGACGAGACATTCAACACCACACTCGATGGGCCTTCGAGAGACTTTGTCGAGAGCTCTTCAAGTCTGATGTTTGCTTTCGTCCTGGCGCTTGTCCTTCTCTATCTTGTTCTTTCGGCCCAGTTTGAGAGTTTTATCGATCCCTTTGTCATCCTGCTCACCGTGCCGCTTGCCCTGGCTGGAGCTGTATTTTCGCTTTGGTATTTCAACCAGACGCTGAATATTTTCAGTCAGATTGGAATCATCATGTTGATTGGACTTGTGACGAAGAACGGTATCCTCATTGTCGAGTTTGCCAACCAACGCAAAGAGGCTGGACTATCCGTGGTCGACGCCGTTCAGGGCGCGGCCTCGGCTCGTTTGCGTCCGATTCTCATGACGAGCCTTTCAACTGTGTGCGGGTTTCTACCGGTGGCGTTCGCTCTCGGTGCTGGAGCGGAAAGCCGGGTTTCCATGGGAATCGCCGTCATTGGCGGGCTTCTGTTTTCGGGATTTCTGACGTTGTTCGTCATCCCTTCCATGTACTCTTTCTTCTCACGTGAACACAAGCTCGAACCACAGTCTGTCATGGGCGCTGACTCCACGGTCATGGTACCTTCAACGGTTCCCGAACCTGT
>JANOGR010000213.1:0-3609 GCA_031406095.1 Ignavibacteriales bacterium | reverse complement strand
GGGCGCGTCGTTGTTCTTCGCATTGCTGACCAACGCGCATCCGGAGGCTTGCAAGTCGGCGACAGAGTAACCCAATGGACGGATCAGACCGTCGATTTGCCCGAAGGTTTGGAATTCTTCAGCGACCTTTCCAGCATAGGCGATCGCATTTCGGTTGAATACGAGCGAGAGAACGTTCGTTCCCGGACTTTGATAGTGCTTATCCCCTATTACGAGTCCCCTCGCTTCGTCCTGACAATGGTATTTGTAGGCGTTATCACGTGGGCGATCGGAATCCTGGTTCTTTTCCACCAACGCAGCGACCCGGCAGCGGGAATTTTGCATTGGTCTCTCATATTGATGGCAGCAACCGTCCTTCTGACCCAGGGAGCTATCCAGGCTGACGAGGCACTGACTTTCTTCAATCGATGTTTGCTCTATGCGACTTACACGCTATTGGCAGCAATGTTGCTGCTGTTTACAACGGTGTTTCCAAAGTCAAAATTCGGAAGGCTGCCCAAAAAGGCGATTCTGATCCTCAGTCCGGCGATCTTTCTTGCGACGTTGCAAATATGGTTTTTCTTGAAAGCAGTCCAGACCAATTCCCCCGAGGTGTTCGGTTTTTTCCAGCGAAGCTTTGATGCGTTTCATATTGCATTCTTCCTGTATGGGGGAATCTCGTTGGTGAATTTCGTCCATTCATATCGAGCTTCGGAAACAATCGAGGAAAAGAAAAAATTCCAATGGATCCTCTGGGGCTTTGTGATAGGAGCAGCTCCGTTTCTTTTGCTTGTTGTCTTGCCTCAAATGTTTTTTCCTGCAAGTTTGATTCCGGAAGAGTTTGCAATAATTTTCGTTATTTGCATTCCGTTGAGCTTTGCCGTATCGGTCTTAAAGTACCGGCTCTTCGATATTGAAGTTATCATAAACCGAAGTATCGCCTACACGATACTTTCGTTGATCGTCGGCGTGGTGTATGTCTTCTCGGTGCTTCTCATGACATCTTTGATAGGCGGTCAAAGGGTATTTGAAGAATACCTTCTGCTCGTCGGCGTTTCTCTTGTTATTGCTTTCTTGTTCAATCCGCTCAGGAACCATGTCCAACGCTTTGTGGATGAAACATTGTTCCCGGCGAGGGGAAAGTTTCGAAAGCTCACTATGGAACTTTCGGCGGAATTTCATCACTCTATCAGCACCGAGCAACTGTTGACCCGGGTTGTCGCAGGCCTGGAACGGCTCATACCTGCGACAACGGTTGCTGTCTACACATACGAACCTCCGTCCATGAGCTTACAGAGTATCAGAGGTGTCCCCCTGAAGGAGAGTTTCCATCTTTCAAAAGAAAATGCGTCAAAGATCGCACATCCAAAAATCTATACACTTCCCGGAGCGGTGAACTTTAGCCGTGAAGATGTTGACGGCTCATTCGAAGCGATGCTCATGCGACTAGGAATTTCGGTGTGCCTGCCCCTCGTGTCGGAATCAAAAGAATTACTTGGCGTCCTTGCGGTCGGTTCCCATCCTGAAAAGGGGAGGTTTAACGAGGAGGAGGTGGACCTCCTTGCCACCGTAGCTCATCAGGCGGAAGACGTCCTCGAGCGGCTTATTTTCCAGGAGAGGATGATTATCGAGCGCGATCAAAAACGCCGGGCCGAGGAGATAAGCAGGATGAAATCGTATCTCGTCTCGAGTGTCTCGCATGAGTTGCGGACCCCGTTGACTTCGATCAGGATGTTTGCCGAGACGCTGGGCAGCACAGCGGGAAAAAACAAAAAACTGCGGAAAGAGTATCTGGAGATCATTGAAGGGGAGAGTGTGAGGCTTGCGCATCTCATCGATAATATTCTTGACTCGGCAAAGATTGAGCGCGGAGTCCAGGAATACAGGTTCGAGCGAATTAAAATCTCACAAGTCATTCGTCGTTCACTGCAGGCAACCGCTTACCTCGTCAAGTCCACCGAGACGAAACTCCGGGTCAGGGTGCCCAAGAAACTGCCTTCGATGCTGGCGGACGGGGATGCGCTCGAAGAAGCTCTGATCAATCTGATCACGAATGCAGTGAAGTATTCTCCGGAGCGAAAGGAGGTTTCTGTGAGCGTGACCAAAAAAAGAAGCTCTGTTTGTGTCGAGGTCGCCGATCGCGGCGCCGGAATCTCTGCAGATGATTTGCCACGCATTTTCGACCCGTTCTACCGGGCTCACCGGGATGGCGCGAGGGTGCACGGTACCGGACTGGGTTTATCACTCGTCAAGCACATTGTTGAAGGACATCGCGGCACAGTTCAGGTAGAAAGCAAGGTGGGGCACGGAAGCCGTTTCAAGATTCACCTTCCCGTCACGAAGAGCAGCGATTGAAAAAAAAGATTCTCATTGTGGAAGACGACCGAGTTTTGCTTTCGGGGTTGCGGCATCATCTTGAGAGCGCAGGATATGATGTTCTGGCCGAAGCCGACGGCACGAAAGGATTGCAGGCGGCGAAGAGGAAGGAGCCGGACCTGGTGATTCTCGACGTCATGCTTCCAGGCATTGGCGGTTTTGAAATTTGCTCGAGGTTGAAACAAGGAGGGTTTCAATCGCCTATTTTTCTTCTCACACATCTCTCCGATGAACACTCAAGGCTTAACGGACTGGGTTTTGGAGCTGATGACTACATCCCGAAGCCATTCAGTGCGAAGGAACTCGTGTTACGTGTTCGCAACGCGCTCAGCCAGACTGACAGAGTCCTTGGGAAGGCGAAATCGCTCGATGATGAACTGAAGAAAGCCAGGGAAATCCAGGTTCGATCGCTTCCCGGCCGGGCTCCGAAGATGACGGGTCTGGATATTTTCGGCGTCAGTGTTCCCGCAACACACGTCGGCGGAGATTACTTCGACTATGTGAAACTTGAAAGGGGGAGGCTTGGGGTTGTCATTGCAGACGTTGCTGGAAAAGGCATGCCGGCAGCATTGGTGGTCCAGAAAATGCAAGGGATTGTGCAATCTACGAAGTCTCGTGAAACAACTTCTGCCAGCATTCTCACAAAACTCCAGGAGAATCTGGCGGCAACGTTGCCCCTCGAATTATTTGTCACGGCGGCAAGCATGGTGTTTGACCTCCGGCTGCGGCGGGTTCAAATCTCAAACGCCGGCCATGTCCCGGTGCTGTTGAAGCGTGGGGGCTCAGTTCGGACAATCAAGCCAAACGGAATATGGGTGGGCGCTGGAAGTGTCGGAATGTTTGAAAAACATCTCGAGATGGTGAACCTCGATCTTAAGAAAAACGACGTTTTTTTTATGTTCACTGACGGTGCACTGGAAGCAGCTGATGGGAAAGGGCGCGAGTTTGGATTGAACAGGATCCGTAAACTTCTTGCCTTGCGGCATGATAACGCGAAAAGACTTATCAAAAGATGTTTGGATGAGATTACACAATTCTCCGGCTCGGTTGCCCAGGCAGATGACATCACCTCGGTTGTTGTGC
Source organism: Ignavibacteriales bacterium (assembly GCA_031406095.1). Classification (GTDB taxonomy): domain Bacteria; phylum Bacteroidota; class Ignavibacteria; order UBA10030; family UBA10030; genus JANOGR01. The sequence goes on along the minus strand of JANOGR010000213.1, from coordinate 171 downwards.
GAATACTCTAGAAAAAAGACATGAAAAAGATTCTTGTCATAGAAGATGACAAAGCCGTTCGAAGAGGAATTTCGGACAATCTGACAAACGAACATTTCGAAGTTCTTGCTTGCGGCGATGGGAAAGAGGGATATGAAATGGCAAGGAAGAATGCCGTAGACCTGATCATCC
>JANOGR010000067.1:0-8584 GCA_031406095.1 Ignavibacteriales bacterium | reverse complement strand
GGCGCAGCAAATGAATATTACTTGCTTGAAAATCACCAACGCATTTCATCCTTCGACGTTCCAGATAATAATACTACTGCCAAAGGCTTATATCTCTTACATCAGAAGGACAACGTCGGAAGCGCAGTCTACGTCAATTCTGCGGAAGGAAGATTTACTTGGACAGTTCCTTCTCTCTCGCCAAATATTTATGGATCAAATCCAGCTAACTTGCCGGTATTTCAACGTGGGAACTCAAATAAAGTAAGTGGTTACAATAAGCGTCAACCGATTCCATGGTCCTGGCAGGGATTTGCTCAAGGACCTGCTGCTATACATTACTATTTGAATCGAAGCGGGGCGCTTGTTCAAGCGCCACCTACTATTTTTACTGGCGATTCAAGAGATCAATTTGATATGGGTTATGCGACGGTTTTTACACCTGAAAGCAATCCCAGTTCCGACCTTTACGCAAATTCGAACAAAGTAGGCTTTGAAATTACCGCATTTAGCAACGGCTGTTATACAGTCAATATTCACGTTAACAATACAAATTTAACTGCTCCTTCCAAGCCACAGAATCTGCAGCATGCAGAATTCAACAATCACCCAAGACTGACGTGGAATAAAAACACTGAGGCAGACGTTACCGGTTACGAAGTCTATCGCGAAAATCTTTGGTGGGCATTCATTCCTCAGTCAGATAATCCTGCTTTTACAGACTACGATGTAAACATATCGGGTTCCGGTGCATGGTGGACAATTCCCTATAAAGTCCGAGCTGTTGATAACCAGTCCTTGTATTCAGTTTTCTCAGATGAAGCTCTTGTGGAAGGTAACGGCCATGTTTTTTACGGCAAGATCGTAGATGGTCAAGAGAAAGCGGAATCGCAAAGTCCAAAAGAGTACGAGTTACTTCAAAACTATCCCAATCCATTCAATCCGTCCACCCAAATTTCCATCGCGCTTCCTCATCGCAGTAGGGTGCATCTCGTTGTTTACGATCTGCTTGGAAGAGTAAGTCGTGAATTAACATCAGGTGAATTGAGTTCAGGATATCATATTTTCACCTTCGACGCCCGTGAGCTGCAAAGTGGTATTTATTTCTGCAAGGTGAGGATTGAACCTCTCGTAGAAAACACAAAAGTGATCACACTGACCCGAAAGATGCTTTTAATCAAATAGGCCGGGCGAATGATCACGAAATACGGTTACGACGTTTTCTTCACGATTTCCACCGTCTGCCTTGTCCTCGCCGTTATTTCCATCGTGTTTCTGGAGCCGAAGTTTTTTCGATATGCTCTTCTCACTCTGGCTCTTCTCACATTCGGTTTCACGCTGAATTTCTTCAGAGACCCCGACCGCACGACGCCTTCCGGCGACAACCTTGTTATCTCGCCCGCTGACGGCAAGGTCATCCTCATCAAGGAAGTGAATGAAACCGAGTTTCTCCATGCAGAAGCTACTCAGATCAGCATTTTCATGTCTCCGCTGAACGTTCACGTCAACCGGAACCCGACGAGTGGTACCGTGAGGCATGTTCGGTATATGCCGGGCGAGTTTTTTGCGGCCTTTGAGGATAAAGCGTCCGAGAAGAACGAGCAGACCATCATTGGAATTGAGAGCAGGAGAGGCAAGATACTCTTCAAGCAGATTGCGGGCTTTGTTGCGAGGAGAATAGTTTGTACCTTACAACCGGGTGATGAAGTGAGAGCGGGTGAACGATTTGGAATGATCAAGTTCGGCTCGCGGGTCGATGTGTTTGTCCCAAAATCAGCGGCGGTCAAAGTGAACCTTGGCGATATGGCAGTGGCTGGCGAAACCGTTTTGGCTGAGATTCAGTAGGCCCATGGCATCTGTTGTCACAGGAACCCCCTTTCGATGAAAATCACACGCGCTGTCGTCCCAAGCCTCTTCACCGTTCTGAACATCTTTTGCGGCTTCCTGGCCATTGTCTACATCAGCCGTGGGAGAATCGAGATGGCCATATGGTTCATTCTGCTGGCCGCCGCATTCGATTCGTTCGACGGCATTATGGCCCGCATCACCAGATCTTCAAGTCAGTTTGGCGTCGAGTTGGATTCCCTTGCGGATGTCGTTTCGTTCGGAGCCGCACCCGCATTCATGATCTACCAGGCGCATCTGCAAACGATGGAAAATTGGGGGATCATCGTCAGCTCGATGCCTCTCGTGTTCGGAGCCATTCGCCTCGCACGCTTCAATGTCCAGCTCGTGGGCTTCGACAAAGACCACTTCAAAGGCCTGCCCGTTCCGTTCCAGGCAATAACGATTTGTGCTTTCATGCTTGAGTACTACACGCAAGGTGGCGGTCTTCATGGATGGACCAGCAACGCCCTCGCACCTCTGGTTGTTGGACTGTCCTTGCTGATGGTCAGCCGGGTTCGGTATGACACGCTCCCGAAGTTCTCAAAACGCGATATTCGAGCGCATCCGTGGAAAACGCTGGGGTTTTCGGCCGGGGCTCTTGCCGTCATTCTCTCTCAAGGCCGCTTTTTGTTTCTCGTGTTCATGACATGGATTTTGTTCGGAATTGTTCGCTCCTTTGTAGCCACGATGAAGCACTGGCTTTCTCAGGTCGAAAAAGACGCCGAGGAAGAAAGCGAAGTCTCGAGCATAGACATCTAAACATCGCCGTTTATGTATCAGTCCAAGATTGTTGTCACGCTGCGAAAATCGATTCTGGACCCTCAGGGAAAAGCGGTAGAGCACGGCGTCCACTCGCTCGGCTTCGAAAAGGTGAAGGACGTTCGAATCGGGAAATTCGTCGAACTGAACGTTCAAACGGACAACAAATCAGAAGCGGAACGGATCACGAAGGAAGTGTGTGAAAAACTTCTCGCAAACCCGATCATGGAAGATTTTCATTTCACCGTTGAAAACCACAAGCCCTGAATGAGCAAGCTTAAATTTGGCGTGGTTGTTTTCCCGGGTTCTAATTGCGACCATGACGCGCACTATGTTGTGGGCACTCTTCTCGGACATGACGCCCGGTTCATTTGGCACAAAGAGGGCTCGTTGGGCGACGTCGATGTCGTCATTCTGCCCGGAGGGTTCTCCTACGGTGATTATCTCCGCTGCGGAGCCATCGCACGCTTTTCACCGGTCATGAAGGACGTGGTTCGATTTGCAAACAACGGCGGAATTGTCATGGGAATCTGCAACGGGTTCCAGATACTCACGGAAGCGGGCCTTCTGCCGGGTGTGTTGCTCAGAAATGCCAGCCTGAAATTTGTGTGCAAGTACGTTCACCTCAGGGTCGAAAACGCCGAAACGAGGTTTTCTTCGAAGTGTCAACAGGGCGAAGTATTGGAAATCCCGATTGCACATGGCGACGGCAATTATTTCGTCGATGCGGGAATGTTACAAAAACTCGAGGAGAACAGGCAAATTGTGCTCCGGTATTGTGGGCCGGGAGGACAGGTCACCGACGCCGCAAACCCAAACGGTGCCATCTCAAACATTGCAGGCATCGTGAACGAAACGGGGAACGTGCTGGGAATGATGCCCCACCCGGAACGAGCCTCGGACCCCGTCCTCGGACATACCGACGGACGCAAAATCTTCGACTCTCTTGTCGAGAGCCTCGTGCAGCAAACGGTACTTACGTGAAAGGATAAACCCTATGGGTAATCTCGGTGCCCCCGAAATCATCCTCATTGCAGTCGTGATTCTGATCCTGTTCGGCGCCAAGAAAATTCCGGAATTCATGCAGGGCATTGGAAAAGGCATGCGCGAATTTCGAAAAGCTTCGCGCGACGTTCAGGATGAAATCGAGAAAGAAACCAAGCAGATTGACGACAAGGGCAGCAAGTAATCCGCTCGTGCGAGATTCACTCCTGACCATCTGACGACACGACGAAGTCCTCCCTCTGATTTTTCCGCATGAATGGCTTCATCTCAGGATGAAAACGTTTGACTCCATACGCAAGGATTTAGCAGCCGGAACAACGAGTTGCGAAAAAATCGCTGCGTCGTATCTGAATTCCATCGACAAGCAAAAAGGGCTGAATGCGTTCCTTTCTGTTTTCTCCGAACAATCCCTTCAAGACGCACGCCAGGTTGACAAGAAATTACAGAATGGGACGGCCGGCCCACTCGCCGGCATGGTTGTCGGAATCAAGGATGTCATTTGCGTTAAAGACCAACGTATCACGTGCGGTTCGAGAATTCTGGAGAATTTTGTTTCACTCTACGACGCCACCGCGGTTGCACGGCTTCGCCAGGCGGACGCTGTGATCATCGGCAAGTGCAATATGGATGAATTTGCGATGGGTTCGTCCACGGAAAACTCGGCATATGGGCGCGTGAAACTGCCGCAGGATGTATCGCGCGTTCCAGGAGGTTCGAGTGGAGGTTCTTCGGTGGCCGTTTTCGCAGGAATGTGCACAACCTCGCTCGGCTCCGACACCGGAGGTTCCATTCGCCAGCCGGCTTCGTTCACTGGAGTTGTCGGGTTCAAGCCGACCTATGGTCGTGTTTCGCGCTACGGGCTGATCGCCTTTTCGTCCTCGATGGACTGCATCGGACCTTTTGGGCTGAGTGTGAAAGATGTGGCTTATGTCCTTCGCACGATTGCCGGCCACGATGAGAACGACTCCACGTCTTCAGTTGTTCCCGTGCCGGACTATGTTTCTTCGCTCACCAGGGACGTCAAAGGATTGCGGGTGGGCATTCCAATGGAATATTTTGGCAAGAGCTTGAGCGCTGAAATCAGGTCTGCAATTGAAGGAAAGATTGAAATTTTGAGAAACAATGGGGCCTTGATCACGGAAGTCTCTTTGCCACACACGGATTATTGCATCGCCACATATTATATTCTTGCGACAGCGGAAGCCTCATCGAATCTTGCCCGGTACGACGGAGCACGCTACGGGTTTCGTGCCAAAGACACAGGCAACCTGACAGACATGTACGTGCAGTCGCGAAGTCAGGGATTCGGCGCTGAAGTCAAACGGCGCATCATGCTTGGAACGTATGTCCTCTCGGCAGGTTACTACGACGCGTACTACCGGAAGGGGCAGAAGGTCCGGAGACTCATTCAGGATGATTTTAACATTGCTTTTAAGAGTGTGGACATTCTCGTAGCGCCGACTTCTCCGACAACGGCATTCAAGGCGGGCGAGAAGGTGGATGACCCTTTACAAATGTATTTGTCGGATGTTTACACTACTTCAGCGAACCTGGCCGGCATTCCCGGAATCAGCATCCCCTGCGGACATGATAAACAGGGGCTGCCGATTGGACTGCAGATTATTGGAAAACAGTTCGATGAGACGACAGTATTGAAGGCCGCAGACTTCCTCGAAGGCGCATCGTGATGTATGGAACTTTTAACTTGAATTCGAATTTCCCATGAGCATCCTTGTCGATAACAACACGCGCCTCGTAGTTCAGGGGATCACGGGAGGCGAAGGCACGTTCCACTCGATGCAAATGATTGAATACGGAACGAAGGTTGTTGCCGGAGTCACGCCGGGCAAAGGCGGAACAATGTACCGCGGGAATGAAAAGGACCAGTTCAAAAAAGACGTCCCCGTGTTTAATACGGTCTCGGAAGCTGTTGAACAGGAAGGGGCGAATACATCCGTGATTTTCGTCCCGGCCGGCTTTGCGGCGGATGCCATCATGGAAGCGGCAGACGCAGGGGTCAGGCTCATCGTGACCATCACAGAGGGCATTCCAACAAGCGATATGATCAAAGTGTACGATTACCTGAACGTTAAGGGCGTGCGTATGATAGGGCCCAATTGTCCGGGGATTATCACACCGGGTCAGTGCAAGGTGGGAATTATGCCTGGGTTCATCCATAAGCCCGGGCGGGTTGGGTTAATTTCGCGTAGTGGAACGCTGACGTACGAAGCGGTCTGGCAGCTCACGGAGCGCGGGATTGGCCAATCGACGTGCGTTGGGATTGGCGGTGACCCGGTTATCGGAACCCGATTCATCGATGCCATGAAACTCTTCAACGAAGACGACGACACCGAAGCGATTATCATGATTGGCGAAATCGGTGGAACAGCGGAGGAAGAAGCGGCTGAATACATAAGGAAGCATGTGAAGAAACCGGTTGTCGGGTTTATAGCAGGGCGGACAGCTCCTCCCGGGAGAAGGATGGGACATGCAGGCGCCATCATCTCGGGGGGCAAAGGAACTGCAGACGAAAAAATGAAGGCGATGAAGGAAGCAGGAATTATTGTCGCGGAAAGCCCGGCCCTGCTTGGAGAGGCCATGGAAAGAGCTCTGAAGAGTTCCAGAAAATCTCAGAAATCAAAACGAGCGCCCCAAAAGAAGTCTCGAGTCAAAAAAAGAAGGAAATAATCACGTCCTATAACTGATTCACATGGCAACTGAACGCACACTCGCGATTCTCAAACCGGATTGCATCAAAAAGAACCTTCAGGGCGAAGTCCTGTCGCGCATTCAAAAGGCCGGGTTCAAAGTTCTTTCGACAAAACAAGCCCGACTCACCAAGGAGACGGCCGGAGCATTTTATGCCGTCCACAAAGGCCGCCCGTTTTACGATGGGCTCGTTGAATTCATGTCCAGCGGTTCCTGCATGCCGATCGCTCTCCAAAAAGACAATGCCGTGGCCGATTTCCGCAAACTCATCGGTGCAACAGACCCGAAGGATGCCGAACCCGGTACGATTCGCAAACTTTTTGCCGACAGCAAAGGCGAAAACATTGTGCATGGTTCCGACTCGCCTGAAAACGGCAGGATCGAAGTCGCGTTTTTCTTTCCTGAAAGCGAACTCGTTTAGACAATTCCGCCTTCCGAACTCCCCATTTCGCATTCGACATGTCTCTTTCAAAATGGAAGAAGCTCGCATCCTCTGACATTTCGAAAAATGCCTGGTGGACCTACAGGCGTGATCAATTCCAGCTCCCCGGCGGTAAGTCCGGAGAATACCACTATGTGCACACGAACGGGTCAAGTCTGGTCGTTCCTGTATTGAACGACGGAAGAATGGTCCTTGTAAATCAGTACCGGTATCTGTGCGACCGGGAGAGCCTGGAGTTTCCTTGCGGGGGCGTCAAGGATGGAATGACGTACGACCAGACGGTGGTCCAGGAGCTCGAGGAAGAGGCGGGATACATTGCCAGAGACTGGAAGCTGGTCGGAGAGTTCAATCCCTTCAACGGGGTCACGGATGAAATATGCAGGGTCTATATTGCACGGAATCTTACTTCTGTACCTACGCGGCCGGAAGAAACAGAAGAATTTGAAAAACATGTGGTTTCGGCCGATGAACTGGACGCAAGAATTGTCTCCGGAGTCGTGTGGGACGGAATGACCATCGCAGCATGGACGATAGCAAAGAACTATGTATAAGAAATTCCTCTTGAGATTTGCTGCGCTAACGCTTGTTGTGACGGCATTTCTTGCTGCGCAGGTGAAAACCGGGGCCGACCTCCTGTTTGAAAAACACATCGGCCTGGTGGAAGGAAAACGACTGGCACTGGTGACAAACCATTCGGCCGTGCTTTCCAATGGAAAGCATCTTGCGGACGCTTTGGTCGAAAATCTAAAGACGAAGCTTGTTGTGCTCTTCGGGCCCGAGCACGGGATCCGGGGCCAGGCTCCGGCAGGAAAAAGTGTGCGCGACAGTATTGACCCGAAGTCAGGAATCCCTGTGTATTCACTGTATGGGAGGATCAATAAACCGACGGCTGAAATGCTGAGGAATGTCGATGTGTTGATCTTCGATATTCAGGACATCGGGGCGCGGTTTTACACGTATGAAAGCACGTTGTCACTCGCAATGGAAGCAGCCGCCGAGAACCGAATTCCTTTCATTGTGCTCGACAGGCCGAATCCCATCACCGGCACAAGATTTGACGGCTTTGTTCTGGTGGATTCTCTCCGTTCATTCGTGGGGATGCACAGGATTCCTGTTGCCCATGGTATGACCATGGGTGAATTGGCCACGATGATCAACCAGGAAGGATGGCTGAAGAACGGAGTTCGCGCAAACCTGAATGTGGTGCGGGCAGAAGGATGGAAGCGTGAAATGTGGTATGACGAAACGAAGCTGAAGTGGATTGGCCCGTCGCCCAACATGCCGAGTCTTCAAACGGCAATCGTCTATCCGGGCACTTGTTTGTTTGAAGGGACAAATCTTTCAGAAGGCCGCGGGACGGAAAAACCCTTTGAGTACATCGGAGCGCCGTTTGTCAACGGCAAACAATGGGCCGACGAGCTTAACTCGCTGCGTCTTCCGGGCATTACGTTTGAACCCATTGTCTTTGTGCCGCAAGAGATTCAAAACGTCGTGGCCACGCCCAAGCATAAAGGAGTCCGCTGCGAAGGAGTATTCTTGCACGTGTGGGATCGGAACACGTATGAGCCTTTGAAGTCGGCAGTCCACATGCTGTCATCCGCAAAGAAGTTGTTTCCGATGTTCCAGTGGAGAACCAGCAGCATTGACCGTTTGGCCGGCACTCCGAAATTGCGCACGAGTATCGACGCCGGAATGACGCCGGAGAACATTGTCGAAAGCTGGAAGGAAGAGCTGGAAAGATTCAAAGTCCTGCGAAATCGTTACCTCATTTACTAGTATTCAAAAAGCTATAGAAGACTTCTG
>JANOGR010000156.1:0-3873 GCA_031406095.1 Ignavibacteriales bacterium | reverse complement strand
TCTCCAACGGCATAGACGCGCACTTTTGTATCCTTCGACAGATGAAACCCTCCGCTTGCGAGATCACTATCCCGCACTTTTGTGACTTGAACGATGAGATTCTTTTCGTTTTCGACGAAATCAGAAACTGCAAGAACATTTCTGTCTGTCTCGTTTTTGGCGAACAATGCGATTCCGTAATGGTAGGGATCGTGGGGAGGCCTCGCATTCCAGTCTTCCGTCGAATGAGACCCGTCGGTAACGAAGACCAGCTCGTACGTTCCCTTGGAAAGCTTCACGTCTCCTTTGAACTCTCTGTTTTTCACAGCACCGCCCGCACTCTTGGTGTTCCTCAGGGTCATTTCCCAGACACGCTCGCGGGTGTCGCTATTCACGATCCATCCATAGTCGAACATGCCGTCCCCTTTGCGCCCTTCGCCGATGGCACGCACATACACTCCCAGATCCTTCGCCACTTTTATGGTCTTGCGCACAACCTGCTCGTCGTCGACACCATAGGCTGAGAATACCGGCTGTCCATCCGACTTCGGGGCGTCAAACGTTGAGACGTCCGACACATTTGCCTCGTCGACCGAAACCGTGATTTCCCATTCTTTCGCAAGCTCCAGGAAATCATCGTAACGGTCTTCCGAGCCAAGTCCCAGAAAGCTCAACAACCCTCCGTCGAACCATCGGCGGCCTGTGCGTTCCCTCCGACGGTCGATGTTCATGGAGAAGTTTGAAAAACCACTTCGGTTTTGAAAAGCGAATGCAGCAAAGTAGACTTCGTACGAGCCTTTCGGTAGTGTGACGGTTCCGTCAAATTCTCGTCTTCCGTCCCGTCCGGAAGTGTTTTCAAAACCCATTTCCCAAACTGCTTCGCGTGTTGTTGCATCGATGATCCACCCGCCGGAGTACAGCTGTGGTTCATCGTCTCCAAACCAATTCTCCCATGATCTCTTCTCACCCCCGCCCAGCGCATATACATGAACACGAGTTTCTTTCGCGAGCGTGAACCCGGCAGATTTCAATTCCTGATCGCGAAAATCCTTCAGGCTTGTCACTATTTTCTCTCCGGGTTCGCGAGATGAATTGCTTGTGAGTGACGCTGTGAAAACAATCAGGGCGAGTATGGCATTGAACGAAAAGTGCATCAAAGTTACCATGATGAATGTTCCTTGCTGGAGTGGAAGAATGCGGCGAACTTACGAACAATAATACGTAGTTGACCCCCAGAGGGTTGCATTTCTCTTCGAGTCTTTAGCTCATTTGTCTACGGAAAGAGCGATGAGGTTTCCGCTCCTATTGGGTGGATGCGCCGGCGAGCCGGATCGCGGCCCAGACTTCCAGCGGTTCCATCGGAGTAATAGTGCCCCGAGCTGGCGCTCCCCCGGCAGAAACCCTGCATCTTCCCCTGCCTCCCCCACCAGCACCACCCGGAGCCTCTCCGGTGCCCTCTAAACCACCTATTTCGAACCCTACTGAGATTCTCGTACCGGGTGTCGACTCAATGGAATAGGTTTTATCCGAAGAAGACTTCAACGGTATCCGCAATTCATAGACGAGCGACTCCCGTTCGTTGTTGATTCTGAGTGAGATCCCGCCTGCTGCGATCAATGGCACACCCTCCAATGGCGAAATATATTCGAACGCCAATTGGCTTTGCCCGGTTTGAGCGAGTGGATCGCCTTCTCCGGGTTGCCTTGAAACTCTTGTCATCCCAAGAGGATAGCGAACACCTATGGTCTTTTTTCCCCGCGCCAACGGGTCGAACCATACGGTAAGACCTCTGAACATGATCTGCCTCCGCAATTCCGGCTTCAACACTGCGAGAACAACGTATACTTGTTCGTCATCGTTCATCACGGCGAACCGCAACCCGTCCTTTTCTGCCCAACCCGAATCAGGCCAATCGGATGTCAGGGCGTCGATAGTGACTGCCTTCGTTGCACGAATGCTCGCGAGCTCAAGCCCGCTGCAATTTGAAAGAAGCAGAGAACAAATACAGAAAAGACTGCCCGGCAGGATTCTTTTAAGTGTCATGGTAACCTTCCATTTCGGTCCATCGTGAAGAGCCAGTCTGAACATCAGATAAAACGAACGTTTACGCCACAAGTTTTGGCGCTTTTGCCACAATTGCAATACCAAATCTGCGCCTTGAATTGACCGCCGATTTCCGTTACATTTTCCCGCCAGTATACGATCCTATCTCACTTTCATTCATAAGGGAGAAATCATGATGAGACTCTTGCTGTTACTTCTTTTCCTTACACATTCCTTGTTGGAGGCCCAGGTCCGATTCTCTGCCACATATCCCAAGGAGCATGGTGGCCCCTTTGACGGCCGATTGCTCGTCATGATTTCAGCGGACACAACGAACGAACCACGGTTTCAAATCAACGACGGCCCCACAACTCAGCAGGCATTTGGAAAAAATGTTGAAGGCTGGAAAGCGAGACAGACAATGGTCGTGGACAATTCAACATTCGGCTATCCGAGAGAAAATGTGAAAAACATTCCGAAGGGGGTATACAGGATTCAGGCTCTCCTCCATAAGTATGAAACATTCCGGAGGAACGATGGCCATACCGTAAAGCTTCCCATGGATCGGGGTGAGGGCCAACAATGGAATCGGGCGCCAGGAAATCTGTATAGCAAGCCGCAGAAAGTGCAGTTTGACCCCGGAAAAAACGAAACGCTCACGCTCGTGCTCGACCAGGAAATTCCGCCGATTGAGCCGGCTAAGGACTCGAAATACATCAAGCATGTAAGAATCAGAAGCGAGCGGCTTTCAAAATTCTGGGGCCGCGATTTTTATCTGGGAGCAAACATACTGCTTCCGTCCGGCTGGGAGGAACATCCCGATGCCCGATATCCGCTGGCCGTGTTTCACGGCCATTTTCCTCCCACCTTTGGCGGTTTCCGCGAAACACCACCGGACACTGGACTGAAGCCCGATTACAGTGAGCGCTTTCGAATTCATGGCTACAACCTGATTCAGCAGCAATATGCCTACAAGTTGTACCAGGACTGGACGAGTGCAAATTTTCCGCGCTTCATTGTGATGGAAGTGCAGCACGCCAATCCATATTACGACGATTCATACGCCGTGAACTCTGCCAACATCGGACCCTATGGGGACGCAATCATGTACGAGTTGATTCCGTACATCGAGAAACAGTTTCGCGGAATTGGACAAGGCTGGGCGCGCTTCACATACGGAGGTTCGACGGGCGGCTGGGAAGCTCTGGCGGTGCAGGTTTTCTATCCGGATGAATTCAATGGTGCCTGGGCCGCCTGTCCAGACCCCATCGATTTTCGGGCATACACCGTGATCAATTTGTACGAGGACGAGAATGCGTATTCCATCGGCAAACCGTGGAAACGAACTCCGCGTCCCGGCAAAAGGGATTACAAGAATGAAATCACCGCGACACTCGAAGAAGCAAACCGATTTGAGCTTGTTCTTGGTGACAACAGCCGATCCGGCCAGCAATGGGACATCTGGGAGGCCGTCTATTCGCCCGTTGGGGAAAATGGATATCCCAAACCGATTTGGAACAAACGGACAGGCGTCATTGACAAGAAGGTAGCGGAATACTGGCGTGAGAACTACGACTTGAGTTACATCATCAAGCGTGACTGGTCAACACTCGGGCCCAAGCTTCGCGGAAAAATCCACATCTATGCAGGCGAGATGGATAACTTTTATCTGAACAACGCTGTACGCTTCACGGAGGGCATGCTCGCTCAACTCAAAAACCCGTCAGCGGAGTCTGAGGTGGACTATGAATGTCTTGCCGAACATTGCTGGAACGGGGACCATTCAAACCCGATCTGGCTCTCGAGACTCATGTATGTACAGATTCATGCGCCGAAAATGATGGAAAGAAT
>JANOGR010000136.1:0-6448 GCA_031406095.1 Ignavibacteriales bacterium | reverse complement strand
ACCGAGATTTCGGATGAATAGGCAAAAGAGACTTTGTTCAATTCGATGATCATCGGATTCCCAGCACTTGTGCGTAGCGCCTTTGTTGGCTCGATAAAGGGTCGAGTAGGGTTTTTAGAACGGGATCCAAGGCATCTGTCGGCAGGATCTCTCTGAATCTACCCAATCCCCGCAGAAATTCCTTTTTGCTTCCGAAGTACGTTACCCTGCCTTTCTGGAGCACAAGAATCCAATCTGCTGCAACCAGTGACAAATCAAGCCCGACGTCGGTAAACAGCACAGTCGATTTGTTCTTCATGGATAAAATTGTGCGTGCCAGAGTGAGGCATCCATGGCTATCGAGAGAGGTAAGCGGCTCATCAAAGAGAGCAACGGAAGGGCGGGCTACGAGCAGCGAGGCAAGTGCCACTCGCTGCATTTCTCCGCCGGACAATGAGCCTGGTTTGCGCTCGGCAAGATGCAGAATGCGCATTTGCTTGAGGATGTCGATTGCCCCCGATTCAACGAGATATTCATCTAACCCGATATTTTCGAGAGTAAACTGAATTTCCTCAAGAACTGTTTCTCTCAATCCTGAGATCTGAACATGAGATTCCTGGAGCGCGAAGCCAACCCGCGGGAACAAAACATTCTTTGGGAAGGGATTGAATTCCTCGCCACCGATTCGAATTGAGCCAGTTCCCAGACCAGATGAATAAAGCGCACCGAGCGCGCCGGAAAGGGCATACAGGAGGGTCGTTTTGCCTGCGCCGGTGGGGCCGAGGATTGCACAGCACGACCCGGACGGGACTGTAAAAGTCAACGATGAAAGGGCGGGATCTGTTGATTCGGTGTACCGGAAGGAGAAGTCCTTCACTGCTATTTCCATAAAACCTTCCATAATATGGCGAGAACGCCAAGTAGCAGGAACACATAGCCCGGAAACGAGAGTTTCTCAACCTCACTTTTACGGATCTTCAGTTGCCCCCGGAAACCTCTCAGCTCGAGCGCAGTTCCGCGCTCGACGCTTTCGGCGATCGAGGACAGCACCAGGGGTGAAAGCACTGAAAAGAAAGATCGGGCTCGGCCAAAGATGTGAGACCTTACGGGTGCCCCACGAGCCTCCTGGGCGGAGAAAATTTGGCCAATTTTTGAAGGAAGCTGTTCGACAAAGTGAGAGGAGAGAAGGATAATCGTCACGAGACTCGTTGGAATACCGGCATTCAGGAGTAAGAACGAGAACTCTTTCAACGATGTGGAAGTGAAAAAAAGAAGGATGGAAAGCGAAAGAAGCATGACACGAGTTCCCACCGCCAGGCCGAATTCCAAGCCCTCGGTATACAAGGGCAAACCCAATGCACCGATTTTCGCCCCGTCTCCTCGCAGGAACACGGTGTTGAGAAAAACGATGAACACAGCCAGGAGTGTAATATGAACTGCGAAACGTCTGAAGGTGCGGTGCGTTTGTGAAGACCGGGCGTGAAAAGGTTTTGCCATGTGTTCAAGGAATACAACGAAAACAGCCAGAGCGATATTCAGCTGCCATGGGAGTGTGAATGCGCAGGCGCTGAGGAAGAAGGTGAAGGCAAATTTTGTTGAAGTTCCGAAGAACATTCAGCGTCAACCTGTGCGGCTTTGAATATTGGACGCGCCCGGGAACCTTGTGACAAGTCGTTCGGGGAGGTTCCTCGTCAAAAAGAAAACCGCGGTAAACGTAAGGATTTTGTCGATGGGATCCATCATGAGTCCCTGGAGGAGTGTGCTTTCAAAGATGGAGAAGCCTCTTGATCGAAAGAAAATAACGAGAAAGTCTGCGCCCCCCATGGTGGTGCCGGAAAAGAGCTGTGCAGAGATTGGTGCGGAAAGAAGCGATGCAATGATCCCCTGGAGAATCCCGCCCACAAAGCAGAGGTAGAGTTTCCGAAACCAGCCGAGCTTAGCGATAAATCCTGCAAAAAGGCCGATGCTCACCATCGGAGGGATGAAGAACATCATTGTGGGGTTTCCGAAGGCAGCAGCCATGATGTTTGAAAGGCACCCGCAGACCACGGCCGCCCAGGGGCCGGTGAGCACTGCTGCTAGCACCGTGCCGATGGAATCAAGATAAATAGGAATCTTGAGAAGGCCCGTAATTTGTCCGACAAGGAGATTGAGAGCCACGCAAAAAGATATAAGAGGGAGCGATGGCCCCGAAAGTTCCCGTCTGATTTGCTCTTTCAAAGTCTGCATGGGGCAAAAAAAGAAAACCCGACAATCGTCGGGTCTCGTGTTCAACGATGTTGCGACACGATTTATGTGATCGAAACGAGTGAAGCAGGATTCTCAATCATCTTTTTCAGATCCTGCAGGAATTTGGCTGCGATAACGCCGTCGATGATCCGGTGGTCGGATGACAGAGTGACTCGCATTGTGTGTCCGACCGCAATTTGTCCATTTTTCACGACAGGCTTTTCGGCTATTGCACCCACAGCAAGAATAGCACCCTCGGGCGGGTTGACAATTGCTGCAAACTCATCGACGCCGAACATGCCGAGATTGCTGATGGTGAACGTGGCCCCCTGGTATTCGTCTGGTTTGAGCTTTCTTGTTCGCGCCCTGTCCACAAGGTCACGGAGCTCCTGGTTGATGATTCCGATTCCCTTCTGCTCACAATTGCGAACGATGGGCGTCACAAGGCCGTCTTCCAATGCCACGGCAACCCCAATATGCACATAGTGGTGTCTTCGGACCTTGTCTCCGAGGAATGTTCCATTCACTTGAGGATGGAGCATAAGGGCGGAGGCGCATCCTTTGATGATAATATCGGTAAAGCTGATTTTTGTTTCGAACACGTTGTTCAGCTGGGTTCGGAACGCCATAGCCGGTTCCATATCGATCTCGACTGTGACATAAAAGTGCGGCGCAGTTTGCTTGCTTTCCGCCATGCGAGCTGCTATGGTTTTTCGGATTGGAGAAAGAGCAACTTCTTCTGCAGTCCCGGGTTGGACAGAGATTGGCCCTCTGGATACCGGCTTACTGATGAGTGCGGCTTCGATGTCGCGCTTGATAACTCGTCCTAATGGGCCTGAGCCGGGAATGGACTGAAGGTTCAGCCGATGTTCAGTGGCGAGTCGTTTTGCAAGGGGTGAGGCCTTCAATCGGCCGTCAATGGGTTGTGCGACTGGTTGCGGGGAAGCAGGAGCAGGTGCTGCAACAGACACAGCACTCCGGGCTAGCACCGGAGAAGATGATTTTTGGGGTTCGGCTTTTGCAGGCGCTGGAGTTGCCTGAAGAATCGATGAAATGTCCTCGTTTGGCTCTCCGATTACGGCTATGAGCGATCCTATCGGGGCTTTTCCGCCGACCGGAACCACGATTTTTCTCAAAACGCCCGAATCAAACGCTTCCAGCTCCATGTCCGCTTTGTCAGATTCGATTTCAACGATGATGTCTCCCTGTTTTATCTTGTCTCCTTCATTCCTCAACCACTTCAGGATGACACCCTCGGTCATGGTGTCGCTGAGCTTAGGCATTTTCACTGCAACGGCCATTGCTTAACTCACATAAAGGACATTTTTCACAGCGCGAACAACTTTTTCCACACTGGGGAGAGAAGCGATTTCAAGGTTGTGGGCATAGGGGAGGGGGACATCCTCTTGTGTAACTCGTTCGATAGGCGCATCCAGATAATCAAAGGCACGTTTCATGACATCGTGTGAAATCTGAGCTCCCACACCTGCGAAAGGCCAGCCTTCTTCGACGATGACCAGGCGATTGGTCTTCTTCACGGATTCAACGATTAAGTCCATATCCATCGGTCTGATAGTGCGGGGGTCGATGAGCTCCACGTCGATTCCTTCCTGAGCGAGCTGGTCCACAGCCTTCGTTGCTACGTGGGCGAGTATTTTCGACCAGGAGACGATGGTCACATCTTTTCCTTCACGGCGAATCTTGCCGACGCCCAAGGGTGTTGTGTATTCACCGTCGGGGATGTCGCCCTTTTCTCCGTACATCACTTCGCTTTCAATGAAGATCACAGGGTTCTCGTCGCGAATTGATGTTTTGAGGAGACCCTTCGCATCTTCGCAGTTGGAAGGCATGACGACCTTCAAGCCGGGGAAGTGAGCATAGATCGATTCAAGGGCCTGCGAGTGAGTAGCACCGAGATTGTGCGCTGCTCCGCCCGGTCCGCGAAAAACAATGGGCACGTGAAAATTCCCGCCCGACATGGAGAGCATCTTCGCAGCATTATTCACAATTTGATCGTAGGCAACGAGCGAGAAATTCCATGTCATGAATTCGACGATCGGACGCAGGCCGACCATTGCCGCGCCAACTCCAATGCCGGCAAAGCCCGCCTCTGCAATCGGTGTGTCGAGAATACGCTTTTCCCCGTATTTCTGAAGAAGGCCCTGAGATACTTTGTATGCCCCCTGGTACTGGGCTACCTCCTCGCCCATCAGAAACACACGATCATCCCTCGCCATTTCTTCGTCGATGGCTTGTCGGAGAGCTTCTCGCATACTGACGGTGGCCATGGTTATTCCTCAGACTCGAAGTAAACGTCTTTGTAAAGCTCCTCGGCTGGAGGAAGAGGGCTGCTTTCGGCAAATTGGACGCATTCTTCCACGATTCGCTTGATGCGTTTTTCTGCAGTTTCCAAATACTCATCATTGATAATGTTCTCAGCCTTCAACGTATCGCTAAACATTGTCACGGGATCTCTCTTCCGCTCCTCTTCAACTTCTTCCTTTGAACGGTAATGCCCGTGGACGGGGTCTGATTGTGAATGCCCCCTGTATCGGTACGTTCTTATTTCAAGTAGGCTGGGTTCATAAGTTTTTCTGGCATGTTCAACCGCCGCCTTTGCTGCTCTGTACACTTCCAGAACGTCGTGTCCTTCGAGCACATCATGCCGCATATCGTACGCGAGAGCCTTCTTCCACAAATCCTCCACTGCTGATGCCCGCTCCACCGAAGTCCCCATGCCATATCGATTGTTCTCGATGACATAAATGACAGGGAGCTTCCAAAGGGACGCCAGGTTCAGTGCCTCGTGGAATGAACCAATGTTCGTTGCACCGTCCCCCATATAGCAAAAGCAGACCCTGCGCTCATTCCGGTATTTGATTGCGAAAGCAACTCCGGCCGCGAGAGGAATGTGCCCTCCCACGATCGCATGACCACCCAGGAAGTTTTTTTGCCTGTCAAACAGATGCATGGAGCCGCCTTTCCCCTTGGTCGTGCCGGTGTATTTTTGCAGCAGCTCGGCCATAATCGCTTTCGGGTCGACTCCTTTACTGATTGCAGGTCCATGATCTCTATAGGCTGTGATGACATAATCATCGGCGTTCCCGGCATGGATAGTTCCGGTTGCAACGGCTTCTTGCCCATTGTAAAGGTGACAGAATCCGCCTATTTGGCCCATTTGATACAGCTGGGCACATTTCTCTTCAAAACGGCGGCTGAGGAGCATTTCGTCATACCAAGCCAGTAAGGTCTCTTTGCTTAACCCGAGAAGCCTGGAATGCATTTTAGGCTGTTTTAGAGCAGTTATAGGCTCATTCATTGAGAAAGGCTGATTCTCCTAAAAAAATCCTGAGAATATAGCAAGAAGTTAATCAAAAGCAAAAGCCCAGGTTTTCTGGGCTTTTTTGAATCCTAAACTGCCGAGTGGTGATTTGCGGGGCCGAAGGGACTCGAACCCTCGACCTCCTGCGTGACAGGCAGGCGCTCTAACCAAACTGAGCTACGACCCCGATATGGAAAATAACCAAATTGAGTGACGCCGAAGGCGGAACGAAATCCCGCGTTGTTTGCGGGACTGAGCTACGACCCCCCGATTGAATCAACAAAATATACCAAAAAGATCACCTGTTTGCAACCTTCCCCATCGGTCGTCGAAGTCGCGTCCTTTACAATAATCTCACCCCCTGGGTTGCGCCATGTCTTGTAGTATCATCATACTCCGCCTGTAGTTTATGAAACTCCAACAAGACCGTTCGTCCCTCGTAATTTGCTGCTGCGTCCATTTCTCCGCAGGACATGGTGCCCGGCATCGACTGGAGTTTACGCAAAATCTTTCCAGCCGCTCGAAGTGCCAGATCCCGATGGCCGGCCTCGTGTAGACGAATGCCGGCAATAAACCGCGACCATTTTTCGATCGTTTCCCTGGACGTGGTTTGGGGTGGATTCCAATAAGGGAGTCTCACAATGAACCTTGCTCCGACCTCGACCTGCGCAAGCGTGCACCGTTGTCCCTTCGGACGAAAACGGTATGTCCACCGAATATCGTACTCTGTCGTGGCATACCTCTGAACTGCTCCATCTTTTGGACCTAGCTTTTCCATCTCACTCTGTAATTCTTCGACTGTGCCGCCGCTGACGGCATAGTAAAGCGAGTCGATAACGACAGGAACCCCGTCTTGAGTCTCCCATCGAGAGCGTAAGGCCGAGGACGTCTCTGCGCAGCTCTGCAGAGCCCAGAAGG
>JANOGR010000114.1:0-2661 GCA_031406095.1 Ignavibacteriales bacterium | reverse complement strand
GCTCCAATGTGTCTCGTACCAAGTCTGAAGAGCTTGAAGTTGATGCTGCTCCGTCGTTAAGAGGTTCAGTTCCACGTTGCGGCAAAGCCCCGGTTCGGTGAAATTGCTTGATCCGACAATTGCGTAATTGGAAAGATGGGGTGGCTTCATTTTCATGAGCATGGTTTTCGCGTGAAACTTCGCCCGCGTGTAAACCTTCGTTTCAATGAGGCGATCAATAAGCGCTTTGCGGATAGACTGAAGGCCGGGAAGGGCATCGTTGAGTTCTTTCTCGTGCTCAATACTCTCATCGCTTGCTTTGCGAAGGCTTTCCACGAGTTCTCTTCTGGTCCGCTTTGTCATTTCATCGCCCATCACGATGCGAATCTTTTCGAGCGAGTTCCAGAAAGATTCCAACGACAGGAGCGAGCCGATCTCAAAAAAACCTGTGACTACATCGAGAGTCTTTGCTTCCGGAAGGAGTTTCTTCAAGGAGGCCAGGACGGTGTTATCGTCCCGGTTATCTATGATTGTTTTTAGCGATTCGGCCATTGCGTTCTATGAAAAAACCCGCATCTCAGCATTTTTCAAGCGCGAATCTGCGGGTTTGGGGAAATAACGTATCGGTATCAAGTTTAATCCTTCACACAAACCCTCCATCAGCTCAATATTTCTGCCTAATGTGTCGAGTTTTCGGTCGAGAATCAATCATAGCAACAGGTTGAAACGGTTCTGTGGAAAGTGAGAAGACCTTGGCCTTCGCCTCAGAGCGGGACTTGATCCGCTTCTGGTATTTATGCCAAGGATTCCTTAAAATTCTCCAGTCATGCCTTCCCTTCGCTGTTTTATCGCCCTCCCGACATCCCCGGATGTCAAGGACGCCATCAGCGCTATTCAACAGAGACTTATCGCAACCGATGCGGAAGTCCGCTGGGAGACTACCGACAAATTCCATATCACGTTGAAATTTCTGGGAAATTGCGAGGCATCCAGGCTCTCTCTCCTCACTGCTCAGCTGGAATTGTTACCTCGAAACGTTTCTTCTCTTAGGGTCAGTTACAACAAAGTTGGAGCTTTCCCTGATGAACAGCGTCCGCGTGTCGTGTGGATCGGTGCAGAGCCCGACGAAACGTTGATGCGTTTGCAAAACGACGTGGAATCGCTCTGCGAGCGGTTCGGGTTCGAGCGCGAGAATCGTGCATTCCATCCTCATATCACGCTCGGACGAGTGAAAGGAACAAAGAACATGGGTCGCTTGACTGAAACACTAAAAAGCTTTACTTTAAAGCCGATTCAGGCTGTCTGCACACATTTCGATCTCATAAGCAGCGACTTGAAACCCGGCGGTTCTGTCTACACAGTGTTGCGATCCTTCCCATTTCAAGCTTAATCGGAGTTACCATGTCAGACAATAACAATAAAGAAGCCAAGATTCAGGCGCTCAAAATCGCCATCGACCAGATCGAGAAACAGCACGGCAAGGGCTCGATCATGAGGCTGAGCGAAGGCCCCATCGCCAAGATCGATTGTATTCCAACGGGTTCGATTTCGTTGGACTCCGCACTTGGAATAGGCGGGATTCCGCGGGGCCGCGTCACTGAGATTTTTGGCCCGGAATCATCCGGCAAAACCACAATTTGCCTGCATGTCATCGCCGAGGCACAGCGCACCGGCGGCGTCGCCGCGTTCATCGACACGGAACATGCGCTCGACATCGCTTATGCAAAGAAATTGGGCGTCGACGTCAACAACCTGTTGCTTTCCCAACCGGAATTCGGCGAGCAAGCCCTCGAAATCGTCGAGACGCTCGTTCGGAGCAACGCTCTCGACATCATCGTCATTGATTCCGTGGCGGCTCTTACCCCGCGTGCAGAAATCGAAGGCGAGATGGGCGACCCGACGATGGGCGTGCATGCGCGATTGATGTCTCAAGCGCTCCGCAAGCTCACAGCGGCCATCAGCAAATCCAAAACCACTGTCATGTTTACGAACCAGCTTCGCATGAAAATCGGCGTGATGTTTGGAAACCCCGAAACGACGACGGGCGGAAATGCTCTCAAATTCTACGCTTCGGTAAGGCTCGACGTCCGAAGGATCGAGGCAATCAAAGACGGCCAGAATACCGTGGGCAACCGGACGCGCGTGAAGGTCGTGAAGAACAAGGTTGCGCCCCCCTTCAAGGAAGCCTTGTTCGACATCCTCTATAATGAAGGAATCTCCAAGTTGGGAGACCTTGTGGACACGTCCGTCGACCAGGGAATTATCGCAAAAAGCGGCTCATGGTTTTCCTATAAAGAAGACCGGATCGGCCAGGGCAGGGATTCGGTGAAAACGTTTCTGCAAAGCAATCCGAAATTGGTCCAGGAAATTGATATCACCCTCAGGAAAAAACTCGGTCTTCTTCCGGAGGAACCAGCTCAGCCCGCCCAAAAAGCGGAGCAACCCCAGCAGACAGGCGTCCGGAAAACGTCCAAAGTTTAACCTCGTTTACGAATGGTCGTCACAAGGGTCCTCAGGCAACGGGGTAAAATCCCGAAGTATTCTGTTTACCTCGACGGCACGTATGGGTTCGACGTGAGCGATTCGACGAGAATCAAGTTTGACATCAACGCGGGCAGGGAAATGAACTCCGAAATACTCGACAAGGCAAAAGAGGCGGAATTGTTCTACCAGGGTCAGAGA
>JANOGR010000113.1:0-2441 GCA_031406095.1 Ignavibacteriales bacterium | reverse complement strand
TCAAAGATCATATTGCCTAACAACAAGTGTATACCATCTCCCCGAACACCTGTCTACCATCTCTCCGGTCTGTACATGTCCAAGGAGGGGCCCCGTTTCAGCATCGCTGGGGAGGTCGAGTTTGAAAAGAGTTCAGGTTTTTGATTCTGCTCGCGAGATTCTTGATACGTGGAAAACCAACAACCGCGTCACGGTTTTCCTTGTCGAAAGAATACCGAAAGCCTTGTGGCCACAGAAGGTTCCTGGAATGCCGCGGCGGACCGTTCGTGGATTGGCAGCGCACTTTCACAACTGCCGGTGTATGTGGATCAAGATGGTGGCAAAGAACATTCTGAAAGCTCCACCCCGCGTGAATTTACGCAGTGTCACACAAAAGCAGCTCGCCAAAGCGCTCAACCGCAGCAGCGAAATGCTTTTGAAAATATTCATCGCGAGTCTCGACAACAACGGCAAGCTTCCAAGAGTCCCGCCCTGGATGAACGTCCAGCCTGAAGTCGTCCATTTCATGGCTTATTTGATTGCCCACGAAGGCCATCACCGCGGCCAGTTGACGATGATTGCACACCAGCTTGGCCATCGACTTCCTGATGACGTTCGGTATGGCCTTTGGCAATGGATCAAGCGGGCAAAGGAAGTTCGCTGAGAGCTTCACTTTTTCCTCTTTTTCCTTCCCAATTCTTCTCTTAGATTGTAACCCGTTTCTTCGTCCATCGTAGTCTAACAACTGAACTCACAGCATCATGAACCCTCATATTTCAGGAGACCCCATGAACCCTTTTGCTAAAGTAGCGCTTTCGGTTGTTGGACTTTCTGTTGCATCCGGGGGCGGCTCGTTCAGTCAGGAACGCGATCGCAGCAAGGTTCCCGATAAACACAAATGGAACCTTGCCGACATGTATCCCAGCGACGACGCCTGGAAGGCCGAAAAAGAACGCGTTGTCAAAGAAATTCCCAAAATCGAGCAGTACAAGGGAAAGCTCGGAACGGCATCAAACCAGCTGCTGGGTTGTCTCGATTTTTCAAGCTCGCTCTCGAAAGAACTGGCCCGCCTGTATGCCTATGCGAGCATGAACTCTGACCAGGACACGAGGGATTCCAAGTACCTGGCCATGCAGCAGGAACTCACACAGGTATATTCCGATTTCTCCGCGAAAGCTTCCTTCATCGAACCGGAAATTCTGAAAATCGAGAGATCCACCGTCGACAAGTTCCTTGCGCAAGAAAAGGCCCTTGGCGTGTTCCGGCATTATCTGGACGATATCTTGCGGCGTAAAGCGCACACGGGGACAGAAGGCGAGGAGAAAATCATCGCCGACGCGACACTCATGGCCGACGGAGCCCAGAACATCTACGGCATTTTCTCCAACGCTGAATTTCCCTACCCCGAAGTAACTCTCAGCGACGGAAAATCCGTCAAGCTCGACCAGGCTGCCTATTCGCTGCATCGCACCGCGCCGAATCGCGAAGACCGCAAGAAAGTGTTTGCCGCGTTCTTTGGCAGGATCAACGACTATCGCCGCACGTTCGGCACTCAGCTCTATGCCGAAGTCAAGAAAAACATGTTCTTCACCCGTGCCCGGAAATACAATTCGGCGCTCGAAGCCTCCCTCGACGCCAACAATATTCCTGTGCCGGTGTATCGGGGTCTTGTGGACAACGTCAATGCGAACCTCGGGACCTTCCACCGCTACCTCAAGCTTCGCAAGCGGATCCTGGGCCTCGACGAGCTGCATTACTACGACCTCTACGCGCCGCTCGTGAGCGGAGTGGACCTGAAATATTCCGTCGAAGAGGCGGAGGCAAACATCCTTGCCGCACTTGCCCCGCTCGGCAGCGACTATCTTGCCGTGACGAAAAAATCCTTTAACGAACGGTGGGTGGACATGTTTCCCAACGAAGGCAAACGCTCCGGCGCCTACTCGAACGGCTCGGCGTACGACGTTCATCCATATATGCTCATGAACTACAACGGCAAATACGACGACATGAGCACGCTCGCCCACGAGCTCGGCCACACGATGCAAAGTTATCTCTCGAATAAGACTCAGCCCTACCCGACGTCCCAGTATCCGATTTTTGTCGCAGAGGTTGCATCCACGTTCAACGAAGCCCTGCTGATCGACTATATGCTCAAGAGGATCACGGATGATCAAGTAAAGTTATCGCTGCTTGGAAACTATCTTGAAGGCATCAAGGGAACAGTGTTTCGGCAGACGCAGTTTGCCGAGTTCGAGCTGCGCATCCACGATATGTCCGAGAAAGGTGAATCGCTTACCGGCGACAACCTCAACGCCCTGTATTCTGAAATCACGAAGAAATATTATGGGCACGATAAGGGCGTTTGCATCGTGGACGATGAGATCAAGGTTGAATGGGCTTACATTCCGCATTTTTACTATAACTTCTATGTATATCAGTACGCGACCTCCTTCACGGCTTCC
>JANOGR010000104.1:0-5206 GCA_031406095.1 Ignavibacteriales bacterium | reverse complement strand
GCTTCTGTTTTCGGGATTTCTGACGTTGTTCGTCATCCCTTCCATGTACTCTTTCTTCTCACGTGAACACAAGCTCGAACCACAGTCTGTCATGGGCGCTGACTCCACGGTCATGGTACCTTCAACGGTTCCCGAACCTGTATATCCCGGCAACGGCGGCGCTGGCTCAGTTGTCACAATAACAGATACTGTTGAAAACGGCGGTAAAAAAAGGGCCCATTAAGCCAATTTGGTTTAGCAGGATGTTGAAAAAATCAAACTGAGCGCGTCACGGACCACTCCGTGACGTAAAACCGCTTGGTTTCGGTCATGGAGTGGTCCATGACCGCCAGGGAGCGGAGGTTTTTCAACATCGCGCTAAGCAACACTTTTTTCTGAGAAAGTTTCCACATCATCAAAGCCTTCTCACGTCAGCCGTATCTTCTTTGCTTCTCCTCCCTTGCAGCACTTTTCTTGCTAAAACCTCGGTCGTTCCATATATTGGCTCAACATTTCTCTGTTCCCTTCAGGACATTCTATGAACAAAAATAAAATTGACGAACTGAACGAGCTTCGGAAAAAAGCCGTTCAGGGTGGCGGGCTGGAGCGCGTTGCTGAACAACACAAAAAAGGAAAGCTCACTGCACGTGAGAGAATAGACCTTCTGATGGACGATGGGAGTTTTGAAGAGATCGGGATGTTTGTTCAGCATCAGTCGACAGATTTTGGACTTGAAAAGCAGAAGTTTCTTGGCGACGGCGTCGTTACGGGTCGGGGAACAATCCGTGGCCGACAAGTTGTGGTTTTTAGCCAGGATTTCACAGTTTTTGGCGGATCACTCTCTGAAGCCCATGCGGAAAAAATCTGCCGGATCATGGACCTGGCGCTCAAGCTCGGTGTGCCTGTTATTGGATTGAATGACTCGGGCGGGGCACGGATCCAGGAGGGTGTTGTCAGCCTGGGGGGATATGCGGAGATTTTCCTCCGAAATACACTTGCATCCGGCGTTGTTCCGCAGATTTCCGCAGTCCTGGGGCCGTGTGCGGGTGGCGCTGTGTATTCGCCTGCGATCACGGATTACATCTTCATGGTCAAGAACACGAGCTACATGTTTGTGACAGGGCCGAGTGTCGTCAAGACTGTGACTCACGAGGATGTATCGTTTGAAGACCTCGGGGGAGCTTTGACTCACGCGACGAAAAGCGGTGTGGCGCATTTTGCGATGGAAAACGAAGTGGAGTGCATCGATGGAATCAAACGCCTCCTGAGTTACCTTCCACAAAACAACGTTGATGACCCGACGTTTGTGGAGACGCAAGATGAAGCCGGCAGAAGTGACCCGGAGCTCGATACTATTGTCCCTGAGAATCCAAGCAAGCCTTACGATATGAAAGACGTGATTCGTCGGGTCGTAGACTCTGCAGAATTTTTTGAAGTGCATGAGCTGTATGCACAGAATCTCATCGTTGGGTTTGCCCGTTTGGGAGGATACTCCATCGGTGTTGTGGCGAATCAGCCGTCTGTGCTCGCGGGTGTACTTGACATTGAATCATCCTTAAAAGGCGCAAGGTTCGTCAGATTTTGTGATGCCTTCAATATCCCACTCGTCGTTTTTGAGGATGTACCGGGTTTTTTGCCGGGGACGGACCAGGAATGGCGCGGGATTATCAAGCACGGGGCAAAACTCCTCTATGCGTTCTGTGAGGCGACGGTACCACGGATCACGGTGATCACACGAAAAGCGTACGGCGGGGCGTATGATGTGATGAATTCAAAACACATACGCGGCGACGTGAACTATGCGTGGCCCTCTGCCGAAATAGCGGTGATGGGTCCTAAAGGAGCTGTTGAAATTATTTTTCGAAAGGAAATCGAGAAGGCTCTGAACAAGGAAAAAGCCGTGGATGAAAAAGTATCGGAATACCGTGAAAAACTCGCCAACCCGTACATCGCCGCTGAACGAGGGTACATCGACGAAGTCATTGTTCCCCACGAGACTCGTCCGAAACTGATCAAGGCGTTGCGATTTCTTGAAAACAAAGTCGATTCGAACCCCAAAAAGAAACATGGCAATATTCCGTTGTAACGCTCAATGAAAGTTCATGTTCTTGATATTCATCCATTATCTTGATATCTTTAAACAAGACGACTTCTTTCCATATTCTCTGGAGGCTGATGCACCGCATCGTATTCGCATTTTGTTGCGCCCTGTTGTTGAGTTGTACATCTGAACAGTCCCTCCGCCCCAAACAGACTTCCCCGGCCGCATCATCCACAGAAAACATTGTATCTCCGATTCCGGTCAACGAGGTTCCGAAAGCTCCTGTTGCCGTCATCGATACTGTTCTCGCCAGGACGATGAGCCTCTCGCCGGCCCTGCCAGATTCTCTTCCTGATGAGTCAGAAATTATAGCGCAAAAACTCGAAAAGGCCCGCCAACATTATCTTGCTGCCTTGGCAGCCCAGGAGGCCAAGGATTCGACGATTTCCGAGGAAGAATTCGAGAATGCAATCGGAATCTTGAATGAGCTCAGCGACTATCCCGAGGTTGAAACCAACAAGGATTTTTCCGATTTGCTGAAAAGCGTCGTCGAAGATTATGAAAAACATATAGCGGCCATCGATCAGCTCAGTCCTTATGCGTCGATCTATGCACTTCGGGAGAAACTGAGCATCGACGCGGAAATCCCTGATACGACGAAGACTGGCATCCCAAAACATGAAATCAAGGGAACCACGGTGGCCTTGCCTGTGAATGAGTACGTGGAACGCAATGTCATGTTTTTCCTGGGGAAGGGTCGCCATCACATGGAGCGTTGGCTGTACCTTTCGGGCAAGTATTTCCCCATGATGAAGCGTATTTTTCGCGATGAAGGCGTGCCGGAGGAACTCATGTATCTCTCCATGCCGGAAAGCGGCTTGCGTCCGGATGCCCGGTCCTGGGTGAGTGCCGTCGGGTTGTGGCAATTCATGAAGGGTACAGGAATATTCTACGGGCTGCGGGCCAACTGGTGGTATGACGAACGTCGCGATTTCGAGAAATCGACGCGTGCAGCAGCCCGGCACCTCAAAGACCTCTACGCTGAGTTCGGCGACTGGTATCTCGTTCTTGGAGCCTACAATGCCGGTGCGGGCAAGATCTTTCGGGCCGTTCGGCGCAGCGGAACCTCGGATTTTTGGGAACTTCGCCGACACCTGCCCAGACAAACGAGAAATTACATTCCGCAGTACATCGCGGTCACTCGAATTGCCATGGAGCCCCATAAGTACGGGTTTACAGGTATCGAAGTCGCCGACTCGTTGACCTGGGATTATGCAGAAGTCAGCGATTGTGTCGACTTGAAGATTCTTGCTCAATGCGCCGGCACCGATGTAGAAACGTTGAAGGAATTGAATCCCGAGTTGCTTCAATGGTGTACTCCCGCCGGCGTCAGTGGCTACAAACTCCGTGTGCCCCAGGGGAAGAAGGATCTGTTTGCAGAGAACTATGCGAAAATTCCCGATCATCAGAAACGCGATTGGGCAATTCATGTTGTGAAGAAGGGTGAGACACTTTCCGAGATCTCACGGAAATACGGGCTCAACGCTGGTTTGATCAAAGAAGTGAACAACCTCAGCAGCGAGCGCAAACTTTCCATAGGCAAGAGTCTGGCGATTCCAGTTCCTTCCGCGAGCACGAAGAGCAAAACTCCCTTTGATTACAATCCCAACGTGCGGAGAATCGATTTCGGCAAGGTGAAGTCATACGTTGAGCGAAGAGACAAAACGAGACCATACAGAGTATCAGGTGTGGTGAGGACGCCAACGGGAAAGCAAAAACTGGTGTATCACGTGAAGCGCGGCGATACTATTGGCCACATCGCTGAGTGGTATGGTGTGCGGGCAAGTGCGATCAGGAACTGGAACGACATTCCGTACGGGAGTTTTATTCAGGCAAGCCAGTCGATCGCTGTCTGGGTAGACCCGGCAAAGTACGCGTCCCTTGAGAAAGTTGAGCGGATGAGTTTTGAGGAAAAACAGACCCTTACGACCCGTGAGATTGTCAGGACGCCACAGGAAGCAGAGGAGAAAACAATCTCCAGGGGCACACTCCAGAACGATTGGAAAGAACATGTTGTGCAGTCTGGTGAGACACTGGACAAGATTGCCCGGTCGTATGGAGTCCGCATTACAGAGCTTAAAACCTGGAATAACCTGAAAACAAACAGGATCATTCCCGGTCAGACATTGGAGGTCTTTGGGAAGCCGGAGGAGAGAGTTTCCATCATCGCCTCCTCGTCAAATGGTTTTGTCGGCCCGCACATGCCCGGAGATCCGAGCCCTTCGATGACTGCCGACCAGACGCATCGGGTGAAAAAAGGCGAAACTCTTTATGAGATTGGGCGGACCCACGGTGTTGATGTCCGGAGCCTTAAGAAACACAATAACTTACGGACGGACAAACTTGCTGCGGGACAAGTCCTCAAAATCCCACCACGCAACATTTCACAAGAATTTATCTATCACGAGGTGAAGGAGGGGGAGAGCGTGTGGAGGATTTCAAAGAAATACAAAGTAACTGTCGCAGAGATCGAGCACTACAATGAAATAGAAAAGGGCCTGCGTCCAGGCGACCGCCTCGTCATCCCCGTCAAGTAATTCTTCCGCAGTAGCTTCATTTTGATGTCGCGACTTTCGGATTGACTCTTTCGTGTTTTTGTTCAATATTCTGAGAGTCAATTCTCCTTCAGCTTTCCAACTTTTCCGCTACATGAGATTTCCGCATATTGTCCTTACGATTGGCTTCCTGTTGCTCGGGTTTGCTGTTGCCGAAAGCCAAACCATGGCAAAATCGTCGGTGGATGATAACTCGAAATTCACGAACATCGGTAACATTGGGATCACAATTTCCAACTATGGCGTGTTCGGTCACGGTTTCAGGCTATGGCCGCAACAGCCGTCAATGCAGTATCCACGCGGATCCGGCATCGAGCATTGTTTTGTGGGTGGCTTGTGGGTGGGCGCGCTGACGCCCAACGGTATTCGAGTGACGACCGGTGCAGTCGATGTCCCTTCCTTACGGAGCGTCGCTGAGGGGTTTGAGTTTACCACGGGAACAAATTCCAAGGTCGTCGAACGGTCTTCTTTGCCGGACAGCCGATTTTTCTCGCCCTCGGCGATCAGTCATCAGGATTTTATCGCTGACTTTACCGATGCCAATACCACCAACCCCAACCAAAACAACGAG
>JANOGR010000087.1:0-14568 GCA_031406095.1 Ignavibacteriales bacterium | reverse complement strand
CCGACCTTGAATATACGACCCCCGCCTGCCTCTATGAATTCATTGAGGCGGGCAGGCCTTCGGGGTCGAGCAACTGAAGTGATGATAATATGATCGGCCAAACCATATCCCACGAATCTTGTCATCCCCGCGGATTTCGAGTTTTTGCGTCCCGCAGCTTTTGGCGGGATCAGCGGGCATCCAGAACTGGCTTTGTTCTGGACTCCCGCTTAAAACGTGCCGGAGTGAAAATGTGTGTTTCTGGAGTTAGGAACCATGATTGGCCAAACCATTTCTCACTATAAGATCCTCGAAAAACTCGGCGAAGGTGGAATGGGCGTTGTCTACAAAGCCCAGGACGTCGCTCTTGACCGCCTCGTGGCATTGAAGTTCCTCCCTCCGCATCTTAATGCATCCGAGCAAGACAAAGCCCGCTTCATCCAAGAAGCAAAAGGAGCTGCGTCTCTGAACCATCCGAACATTTGTACAATTCATGGCATTGAAGAACACGATAGTAAGATGTTCATAGTCATGGAGCTTGTTGAGGGCCAGACGCTTCGGGACAAAGGCCTGAACATTCCTTCCAAACAAGCTGTCGATATTGGTATCCAACTTGCGGACGGATTAGCGGCAGCGCACGAGAAGGGGATTGTTCACCGCGATATTAAGCCCGAGAACATAATGATCCACAAGGATGGTCGAGTACAAATAATGGACTTTGGGCTGGCGAAATTGAAAGGAGCGTCACGGTTAACAAAAGAAGGCAGCACGGTTGGCACCGCTGGTTACATGTCACCGGAACAGGTTCAAGGGTTGGAAACCGATCATCGAACTGACATTTTTTCTCTTGGCGTCATTCTCTACGAAATGTTGGCTGGCCAGTCACCGTTTAAAGGGGTTCACGAGACAGCGATTTCGTATGAGATTGTCAACGTGGATCCCGATCCGATCGCAGCAATCAAGCCTGAGATTAACCCCGAACTCGATGCGATTGCCCTGGATTGCCTGGAAAAAGACCCGAAAGAACGATGTCAATCTGTGGCTGAGGTTGCGAGGAATCTACGACGCTTCAAGCGACAAACAAGTCGGACGCGAATGGGCAGCACGACAGGAACACGGCCGGCCTTCAAACCTTCCGAAGTTTTAGAGCCCCCGGCAGGTTTAACCACAAAAAAACTATTCACGGTGTCGAACCTTGTTGCAGGCATCGCTGTCCTCGCGCTGATCGCGCTCGGCATTATCCATTTTGCGGAGTCTCCACGAGAAACGCGTGTTTACCGTTCAATAATCCCTCCGCCTGAGAAAAATACGTTCAGTACAACCCTTGGGGGACACATTGCCCTTTCACCTGACGGGCGCTTGCTCGCATTCGTGGCAACAGATTCAAGCGGTAAATCACTCTTGTGGGTGAGGCCGCTCAACGCGCTCGCGGGACAACCCCTCAATGGCACGGATGACGCTTTGTTTCCTTTCTGGTCGCCCGACAGCCGATTCATCGGATTCTTTGCCGGAGGTAAGCTCAGAAAGATTGAGGCATCCGGTGGACCGCCTCAAACAATTTGCGATGCTGCAGGAGCTCGCGGTGGAACGTGGAATCGCGATGGCGTCATTGTCTTAGCAGCGGCAACCCTTGGCCCATTATCGCGAGTCTCAGCAGCGGGCGGATTGCCAACAACTATTACCAAGCTCGATAGCTCGCGTAAGGAATTATCCCATCGATGGCCCTATTTCCTTCCTGATGGCAGTCATTTCCTGTATGTTACACGATCACCGGCTTCGGGAGCAGCTGAAGAAGATGTCATCTATGTTGGTTCGCTCGACGCCGCAGAGAATAAAATCTTACTTCATGCCAGCTCGAACATGGCGTACACCGCAGGCCATGTGCTTTTCATTCGTGAAGAATCGCTCATGGCGCAGCCGTTCGACGTGAAGGGTCTTGCTTTCACTGGCGATGTGTTTCCTGTTGCCGAACAGGTTCACTACGATCCAGCTCGCAGCAAAGCGATTTTTACGGTTTCGGAGAATGGAATTCTCGCATATCAAACTGGCGATTTGCTTGGAAACTCACAGCTTGTCTGGTATGACCGCAGCGGTAGGGAACTTGAGAGGATTGATAAACCCGGGAATTTTGGCACCTTCAAGCTTTCACCGGACGGCAAACATATTGCAATTGAGATTTTCGATAATAAATCTCGAAATGCTGATATCTGGCTCTATGATATAGCACGGAAGGTTGCAAGACGTTTCACATTCGATCCTGCAGTCGATCAATTTCCTGTTTGGTCGCCCGATGGGAGCCGTATTGTGTTTTCTTCGAACCGAAAGGGACGCAACGATCTCTACCAACGGGCTTCAAGCGCCGCGGGAAGCGAAGAGCTGTTGTTTGAATCGAACCTCGAAAAATTCCTGACTGATTGGTCTTCAGATGGTCGCTTCCTTCTTTATTCTACCATTGGAGACCCAAAGACAGGACTAGATTTGTGGGTCTTACCTCTCACAGGAGATCGTAAGCCTATTCTTTACTTGCAAACAGAGTTTGAGGAATCTCGCTCAGCAATGTCCCCGGATGGTAAGTGGATTGCGTACAACTCGAATGAGCAAGTGTATGTTCGCCCGTTTCCTGAGCCTGAAGGAAAATATCAGGTTTCGACGACACCGGGATGGGGCCCTCAGTGGAGAAGGGACGGACAGGAATTGTATTATTTAGGCACTGACAACAGATTAATGGCTGCGGAAGTGAAGTCGACCGGGCAAGCGTTCTTTGTCGGCGCGGTTCGGCCGCTCTTTGGCACTCAACCGGTTCTCGGATTCAGCAATTCGTTCGAGGTCACGGCGGACGGCAAGAGCTTTCTCGTGAACACCACGGTTGGAGAGCTTTCTTCATCGCCCATCACGCTTGTGCTCAACTGGGATGCAGAGGTGAAGAAGAAATGATCAGTGAAACGATGGTGACATTGATTGTTCTATTTCCTTTTTTGGGGTTCCTGTTCTTAGGTCTTGTCGGCTCACGGCTTAAGAGTGAAAAACTCATCGGGATTATCGGAAGTGGAGTCGTCGGTATTCCTTTCGCCATCGCTGTCGCGATTTTCTTTGAGATGCTGGGGGCGGAGGTTCAGCAAAGGAAGCATGTTGTTGACCTGTTCACATGGATTTCGACTTTCACGGGAACTTCATCGACGCTGAACGTCACCGTCGCCTACCAGGTCGACCAGCTATCGATTCTGATGACGCTCATCGTTACAGGTGTCGGCTTTCTTATCCATGTTTATTCCATCGGCTACATGCATGGGGACAAGGGCTTCTGGAGGTTTTTTGCGTATTTGAACCTCTTTATCTTCGCCATGCTGAACCTTGTTTTGGCGGACAATTTCCTGCTCATGTTCCTGGGGTGGGAAGGCGTCGGGCTCTGTTCTTATTTACTGATAGGTTTTTGGTATGAAAAGAAGTTCGATGTGGGGGGATACAAATCCGGGACGTCGACAACCGGCGACGCAGCCAAGAAGGCTTTCATCGTCAACCGGATTGGCGACTTTGGGTTTATCCTTGGCATGCTGCTTATTTTCCAAACGTTCGGCAGTTTGAGGTTTGATGCCGTGTTCAGTGGCGCGGAGCTTATGAGTGTTGGGAATGAAACGGCTCTCTGGATTACCTTGCTGTTGTTTCTGGGAGCCACGGGGAAGTCAGCTCAGATTCCGCTGTTTGTGTGGTTGCCCGACGCGATGGCCGGCCCGACGCCTGTCAGCGCCCTGATCCATGCTGCGACAATGGTGAC
Source organism: Ignavibacteriales bacterium (assembly GCA_031406095.1). Taxonomy (GTDB): domain Bacteria; phylum Bacteroidota; class Ignavibacteria; order UBA10030; family UBA10030; genus JANOGR01. The sequence goes on along the minus strand of JANOGR010000087.1, from coordinate 10,817 downwards.
GGCCGGCGTCTACATGGTGGCCCGATGTTCCATCTTGTTTGCGCTTGCTCCGACGACTCTGCAAATCGTAGCGATTGTTGGAGCTCTGACGGCGGTGTTTGCAGCCACGATCGGGCTAGTGCAAAACGACATCAAGAAGATCCTGGCGTATTCCACGGTGAGCCAACTTGGCTACATGTTTATGGCGATGGGAGTTGCAGCATTTTCCGCCGGGATTTTCCATCTGACCACACACGCGTTCTTCAAGGCCCTCCTGTTCCTTGGCTCGGGGGCAGTGATCCACGCAATGCATGGTGAACAAGACATTCAAAAAATGGGAGGCCTCAAGAAGTATCTGCCGACCACATACCGCACTTTTCTTGTCGGCGCGATTGCGATCTCGGGGATTGTTCCGTTTGCGGGCTTCTTCAGCAAAGATGAAATCTTGTGGAAGGCATTCAGCAGCGAGCATGGTTCTGTAGCACTCTGGCTCGTGGGAGTAATCGGAGCTGCCATGACGGCATTCTACATGTTTCGCCTCGTTATCCTGACGTTTGAAGGTGAACGTCGGTTTGCCCATGATGTTCATCCGCACGAGGCGCCAATAACGATGACGATTCCGCTGGTCATTCTGGCTTTTCTTTCACTCGTTGGCGGTTTTATTGGTGTGCCTAAAAGCCTCTTTGGGAGTAACGCAATTGAGCACTGGCTTGCACCTGTCTTCGAACCGGCGTACACGAAACTGTTGGTGAGCGAAGAAGGCATTCACACGTCTGAATATGTACTCATGGCTTTTTCACTCGCGATTGCCGTATCAGGGATTTACATGGCATGGCAATTCTACATGAAGCGAAAGGGGCTTCTTGAAAAGATTTCAACCCGGTATGAACGGGTCGGTCGCGTGCTCTTCAATAAGTATTATGTGGACGAAGTGTATGATGTTGCGGTGGTGAACCCTACTGTGAAAGTGTCCGAGAAATTATTGTGGAAAGGCGTCGATGTTGCCGTGATCGACGGCGCGCTGAATGGCCTGGCGTTACTCGTGACGAATGTGGCGATGGCTGCCAGAAAGATTCAGACGGGTGTTGCCCAAATGTATGCAGTGGTGTTTGTGGGGGGGATTGTGTGCATTCTCGCGTGGCTGGTGTTGAGATAATGAATGTTTGCCTGATCACTACCCACGACTTATAGTCACTTCGAGTGACATGAGAATTCGGGTTCTGGACTCCCGCTTACAATCCGCGGGAGTGACAATTCTTCTTTTTTGCTTGTCATTCCCGCACGTCTTAAGCGGGAATCCAGAGCGGGTTTGAGCTTAGCCTTCAGCCGAAGCCACGGCGAGTGACATTGGGATTCGGGATCTGGATGCCTGCCTGTCCGATAGGCAGGCTTAAAATCCGCTGGCATGACAAGATTTGATCGCCGATGAAAACATAATGATCAACTACATTTTATCCATAACGATCTTCTTTCCTATCCTTGGAGTTCTTGCTGTCTTATTCACTCCGAAAGAGAAGATCAACGCGATCAAGTTGTCCGGTCTACTGACGACGGCAGTTACGTTTGTCATTTCTCTATACTTGTTTTTCCAGTTCGACAGCAACAACCCCTCGTTTCAATTCCAGCAGCACGCACCGTGGATCAGCAGTCTGAACATCAGCTACTATGTCGGCATCGACGGCATGGCGCTGTTGCTTATTGTTCTCACGACGTTCCTGACGCCGCTCGCACTCCTCGGCACGTGGAATTCCATCGAGCATCGCGTGAAAGAGTACACGGTCATGATCCTGTTGCTGGAGGTCGGGATGGTCGGCGTGTTTGCCGCGCTGGATTTGTTTTTGTTCTACATGTTTTGGGAGGCCATGCTCATCCCGATGTATTTCATCATTGGCATCTGGGGCGGACAGGACCGAGTTTATGCAGCAGTGAAGTTTTTCCTTTATACGTTGTTTGGAAGCCTGTTGATGCTTGTTGCAATTTTGGCGCTCGGGTATTTCGCTTCGACGCTTCCGGAAGGACAGTTCACGACGAACCTTCCCATGCTGTATGCCGTGGCCTCGAGAATCCCGCTGAACTTGCAACTGTGGATGTTCGCAGCTTTTGCTCTCAGTTTTGCAATCAAGGTTCCCTTGTTTCCGCTGCACACGTGGCTTCCCGATGCACACGTCCAGGCCCCGACGGCTGGCAGCGTCATCCTTGCAGGCGTACTGCTGAAGATGGGGACATACGGGTTTCTCAGGTTCTGTTTGCCGCTTTTTCCGAACGCGTCCATCAAACTCGCTCCGTTCATGGGAGCGTTGGCCGTTGCAGGGATTGTGTATGGTGCGCTCGTCTCAATGGTCCAAACAGACATCAAAAAGATGATCGCATACTCCTCCGTGTCGCACCTCGGGTTCGTTGTCCTGGGCATTTTCGCAATGACGGAGGAAGGGGTTCAGGGCGCCATCATCCAGATGGTGAATCATGGACTTTCCACGGGAGCCCTCTTTTTGCTTGTCGGAATGATTTACGACCGGACGCATACGAGAAACATTTCGGACTATGGCGGTGTGGCGAAAGTGATGCCCGTGTACGCAACATTTCTGCTGATTATTTCTCTTTCATCGATTGGATTACCGGGCCTCAATGGGTTTGTAGGTGAGTTTCTTGTTCTTCTGGGGACATTCAAATCGAGCTTTCTGAATTCGTATGCGTACGCGTCCTTCGCCGGTCTGGGAGTGATTTTCTCGGCGGTCTACATGCTCTGGATGTATCAAAGAGTCATCATGGGGCCGATGCGTGAGGATGGCCTGTATGGCGGCCATAAGCTCTTCGACCTGAACGCTCGCGAAATTGCCACGCTTTTGCCGATCGTATTTTTTGTTGTCTGGATTGGAGTTTATCCCGGGACGTTTTTGAAAAAATCGGCCTGGACTGCGAAATCGGCTGTCTCCTTGATGGAAGCGGCGCAGCGTGGTTCGCAGCCGCGCTACACTGCGCAGCCTGTTGGTGAAACAAATGGTCGCTAGCCGACGACGAACGCTCACATGGTTTGCGGCCGTCTCTTTCTTTGTGCTCCTGGTGTTCAACGTATTTCAACACGCACTCGAAAACGTGCAGATACCGCATGTTAATGTTTGGTTTGTCATTCCGTTCCTGATTCTCCTGGCTTCCATCGCGATCATGCCGTTTTTGAATCGACATTGGTGGGAAAAGAACTATCCGATCGTCTCGTATACGCTCGGAATCATCGTGATCATCTACTACGTTTTGAGTCTTCAGAACATTCCACGTGTCTTCCTTACGGCGTACGAATACATAAGCTTTATTTCGCTCATCGGTTCGCTGTTCGTGGTTTCAGGAGGAATACACATCCGGATTCGTGGGAAGTCGACACCCTGGGCAAATGTGGCGCTTCTGGGGACGGGAGCTGTCGTTGCGAATGTTCTGGGCACGACCGGAGCTTCGATGATTCTGATTCGGCCATATTTGAGGATGAATAGATACAGAATCAGGCCATATCACGTTGTTTTTTTCATTTTCATCGTGAGCAATATCGGCGGAGCGCTGACACCGATTGGAGATCCTCCGCTGTTCCTCGGCTATCTGAAGGGTATCCCTTTTTTTTGGATTATCACGCGTGTGTCGCACATTTGGGCGCTGACCCTGGGGATTTTGCTGCTTGTGTTTTTTATTATTGATTATTCGAGCTATGCCAAACAGAAACGCAACGTTCACGAGTCTGAGGCACATATCGAGGAGCCGGAAGTGAACGGCCTGCACAATATCGTTTTCCTGGCGATCATCGTTGGAGCAGTGTTCATCGAAAAGCCCGTCATGGTGCGCGAGATTATCATGTGGAGTGCTGCTCTGGCGTCGTTATACACGACAAGGCCTGACATCCATGAAAAAAACGAGTTCAATTTTCTACCGATCAAAGAAGTGGCAATCCTGTTTGCCGGTATATTTGCGACGATGATCCCCGCGCTCGACTGGCTCGAACTCAATGCGGAACAACTCGGCGTGGTGACGCCGGCGCAATATTTTTGGGCAAGCGGAGCCCTCTCCAGTTTTCTTGACAACGCGCCAACGTATCTGAATTTTCTGAGCGCGGCATTCGGCCTTCATGGAGCAAACGTCGATAACGTACATCATATGCAGGCGATGCTTGGCCTCGCGAGCGCCGAATCGTTGGGTCTCTCCAACCCGTTGAAGGAGGGAGCGTTCTTGATGACGGCCGACACGTGGAAGTACGTTCAGGCGATTTCACTCGGGGCGGTCTTTTTCGGCGCAAATACATATATTGGCAACGGGCCGAACTTTATGGTCAAGTCGATTGCGGAGCAAGCAAAGGTGGAATGCCCGAGCTTCTTCGGCTACGTCTTTAAATATACGATTCCAGTTTTGATCCCGACCTTTGCGGTCGTTTGGTACTTCTTTCTTCGGTAACTCATGAATGTGAATATTTCAGATTTCGTTTCGAGCGCTCCGCTGATGGTTCTAACGGCAACCGGGTTGCTGCTCATTCTCGTTGAAGCGACCAAAACGGGCCGCCCGAGAGCGTCTTTTGTTGTAGCCCTCGCCGGTTTGTTTCTCGCGGGCGTTTTTTCCTTGCTGAACTACAGCAACGACGAAACGTTGTTTTTCGGGATGCTCCGACAAAACTGGTTTGCCAACTTTTTCTCAGTGGTGTTCGTCGGAGCAGCATTTCTGTCAATTCTCATTTCGCGACCTTACCTGGAACGCCAGTCCGTCCATCGCGGCGAGTATTACATCCTCATGGTGTTTGCCACGATCGGGATGATGCTGATGGCGAGTGCAAATGATTTCATCATTCTTTTCCTCGGAATCGAACTCATGTCGCTCTGTTTGTATGTGCTGGCAGGATTTATGCGGACAAGAGATCGTTCCAACGAGTCTGCTTTGAAGTATTTCCTCTTGGGAGCATTTGCGACGGGGTTTCTCCTTTACGGCATTGCTTTGATCTACGGCGCTTCCGGCACAACAAACCTTCCGGCTATTGGCGCACAACTGCCGATGTTGTGGCCGAAATGGAGTTTCCTGGTGGGCGTTGGCCTCGTGACGACGGCGTTCGCGTTCAAGGTGGCCGCCGTTCCGTTCCATATGTGGGCGCCGGATGTCTATGAGGGTGCGCCGACAACAGTGACGGCATTCATGTCAACGGGCGCGAAGGCTGCCGCGTTTGCGGCTTTTGTGCTCGTGTTTTTGCAGACGCTGAAAGTCTCGGGAACAAAGGTGAACGAGGTTATCGCGATCATCGCTGCATCTTCCATGGTCGTTGGAAACGTGGTCGCCATCGCGCAATCCAACATCAAACGCATGCTGGCATATTCAAGCATTGCGCACGCAGGATACATGTTGTCCGGGATTGCAGCGGGAAATTCGGAGGGCCAGACAGGAATACTTTTCTACGTTGTCGCATACACGTTCATGAACATCGGCGCATTTGGCGTGGTCAGTCTCATGGAGAACGAGGAGGACAAAAACCTCCAACTTGAAGACTATGCCGGTCTGAGCCGACAGCGGCCCTATCTCGCAGCGTTAATGGCCGTGTTCATGTTTTCGCTTGCCGGTATTCCTCCGTTCGCAGGTTTCTTCGGCAAATACTATGTTTTCCTCTCGGCTGTAAAAGCAAATATGATCTGGCTCGCCATCGTCGGAGTGCTCACGAGCCTCGTTTCAGCCTACTACTATCTCCGTATCGTCATCATGATGTACTTCCGTGACGGCGAAGGCAATGTAGGCGCAGAACCCGCACTGACGTCCATGATTGCTGTGACCTGTTCCGCTCTTTTGTTGCTCCAATTCGGCCTGTTTCCTTCTTTTGTTGTTCAAGCAATTCAGAAGCTCTTCTAAGGATTATGCGGCCCGCCGTCTCAGCAGAGGAAATGCGATGGTGCGATGAGTTCTCCATCAAGCAACTCGGAGTTCCAGGCCTTTTGCTGATGGAAAACGCCGGTGGTGCAGTTGCAAAATTCATCCGGGAACGTTACGGTCCGATCAAAGGAAAGTCGGTTGCAGTGTTTTGTGGAAAGGGTAATAACGGCGGAGATGGTTTTGTGGCGGCTCGTCATTTGCTCAATGATGGAGCCCAAGTAAACGTGTTTCTCCTGGGTTCAGCCCCGGAAATCAAGGGAGATGCAAAGACTCAATTTGCAATCCTCAAGCGATTTGAAAAATTGACTCCGGAATTGAAAATCAGCGTGTTCTCGAAGTCTTCGCTAAAGCAATTCCGACCCGACGTGATAGTTGACGCCATCTTTGGGACGGGCTTTTCAGGAAAAGTGCGGGAGCCCTTCGCGGGAACGATCACTTGGATCAACGAGGCCAGTGCTCCGGTCGTCGCGGTTGACATACCCTCCGGCGTCAATGGCACAACTGGTGTTGTTGAAGACATTGCAGTACGAGCGACTGAGACAGTCACATTCGGGTTTGAGAAACTTGGACTTCGATGCAATCAAGGCCAAGAGCACTCGGGAAGGTTGACTGTTGCCGACATCGGAATTCCGGACATAGTCGCCCAGAAACTGAAGAATCCCGTTTTCATCGTTGAGCCGAACGATGTACGGAAATGTTTGCCCCGTCGCCCTGCGACCTCGCACAAGTACAGCGTTGGAAAGGTCTTCGTGTTGGCAGGATCCACAGGGTTGACTGGCGCAGCGGCGATGGCCTCTATGGCTTCTTTGCGTAGCGGGGCGGGAGCTGTGCTGCTCGGAACGCCGGAATCCGTGTATCCCGTCTTAGCACGAAAGATGAACGAGGTTATGGTTTTGCCGCTGCCTTCTACAGGCGAAGGCACTCTGAGCAAAAAGGCAATGGGAAAGATCGGGGAAAAGTTGTTGTGGGCGGATGTCGTCATTATCGGGCCGGGGCTTTCTCAGAATACTGAAACACAATCATTGGTTCAGGAAGTCATCGCCGGGTATTCAGGCAAAGTGGTTTTGGATGCGGATGGATTGAATGCGATGGCCCTTGTCGGCCCGAAAGCACTCAAGTCATTGAAAGCAAGCATGATTCTCACGCCACACACCGGAGAGTACTCGAGGATTTTTGAAGAAAAATCAGCCGACATCGAAAAGAACCGTGTTGATGCGGCAAGAACGGGAGCTCAGGCAATCAAGAAGACAATGGTGCTGAAGGGGGCTCCAACCGTAACTGTCTCTTCGGGAGGACCTGCCTATCTTAACTCGACTGGCAATCCCGGCATGGCGACCGCAGGGTCCGGTGATGTGCTTTCAGGGATTATCGCGGGATTGTGGGCACAGGGAATGACTGAAGAAGAAGCTGCCTATTGCGGCGTGTTCTTACATGGTCTTGCAGGGGATCTCGCCAAGGAAAAATTCGGACAGCGAAGTTTGCTGGCAATGGATATACTCGATTTGTTGCCGGATGCCCTCCGGCTCGTCGAAGCGGGGACACCCTGCTGAAAAGATTTTTGAAATATCAGTTCCCCGCATTCGGTTGGGCCGGCTTGATCTTCTACCTTTCATCCCTCGAGAAGATTCCCACATTTAGATTCTTTCTGAGCCCTGATAAGCTCGGACACTCGTTCGTCTTTCTGATCCTGACGTTCCTCACCTGGCGGGCATTCAAGTATCAGAATTCGGCTCAGTGGCTGAAGGATCACGCAATCCTCTTCGCATTTTGCGTTGCGGTTGTCTACGGCCTCTCGGACGAATTTCATCAGAGGTTCGTTCCCGGACGTTTGTTTGACTTGTATGATATCCTCGCGGATGCGTTCGGTGCAACTCTGTTCATAGCTGCCCATTGGTTGTTTAAGAAATACAGCAAGGCTCATCAGCCTGCCGATACAAAGTAGATTGACAACGCGAACATTTCTCATTATATTTTTTCCAGAGCCCGCCGTGACGATGTTCACGGCGGTTTTTTGTTCTAGCGAACGCTTTCGAGATTACGGTGGCGATTGAAGTTCACCCTGCTGAAAACTGACGGGAAAGCGAGGGCAGGCGTTCTCGAAACCGACCACGGCATCGTGGAGACACCCGCGTTCATGCCTGTAGGCACCCAGGGCAGTGTGAAGGCGATGGGGCCCCGCGAGCTGAACGAGATTGGCGCACAAATCATTCTGGGCAACACCTATCATCTCTATTTGAGGCCCGGAGCGGAGATCATTCAAGAAGCGGGTGGGCTTCACAGATTTATCAGTTGGAAGAAGCCGATCTTGACCGATAGCGGGGGATATCAGGTATTCAGTTTGAACGATTTGCGAACGATCGCGGAAGAAGGAGTGACTTTTCGCTCGCATCTCGACGGCTCAGCCCATCAGTTTACTCCTGAAAAGGTGGTGCGGGTGCAGCGACAACTTGGCTCGGACATCATGATGGTGCTGGATGAGTGTACACCGTATCCCTGCGAGCATGAATACGCTCACGCTTCCAATGCACTCACTCTTCGCTGGGCCGATCGATGTAAGAACGAATTTGCGAAAACCAGTGAACTCTACGGAGGGAGGCAAGCTTTATTTGCGATTGTGCAAGGCAGCGTCTTTCCTGAAATTCGTGAACAAAGCGCCCGGGCGTTAAGGGGAATGGATTTTGACGGATATGCGATTGGAGGTTTGGCGGTGGGAGAGCCTGTAGAAACTATGTATGAGATGACAGAACTCTGTGAGCCGATTCTTCCAATCGAGAAGCCGAGGTATCTCATGGGCGTGGGAACGCCCGAAAATTTGCTGGAATCCATCGAACGCGGAATGGACATGTTTGACTGTGTCCTGCCGACGCGCAACGGACGGAATGCAACTCTGTTCACACACGCCGGAATCTTGAACATCAAGAACGCAGTTCACAAGAACGACTTTTCTCCCGTTGATTTCGACTGCGGATGTTACACGTGCACAACGTTTACGCGGGCCTACCTGAGGCACCTGTTCCAGGTGAAGGAAATCCTGGCTCTGCAACTTGCCACGAGCCATAATCTCGCGTTCTATCTTTGGTTGATGAGAGAAACACGGAAGGCAATCGTCGAGACACGGTTCGGTCAGTGGAAAAGAGAAATCACGCAAAAGTTACGAACAGAAGTCCCAACATATTTGAGAAACTGAAAGGAGACCATCTTGTTACTGCTTATCCCCATGCTCATGGCCCAGCCCGAAGGTTCGGGAGGCTCAGCTTACGGAAACATCATTTTTCTTGTTGCGATCATCGCGGTGTTCTATTTTCTGATTATCCGGCCTCAGCAGAAACGGCAAAAAGAGCGTGATCACATGATCACGGCGCTGAAGAAGGGAGACAAGGTTATTACGAGCGGCGGAGTCCATGGAAATATTGTTGGCATGGATGATAAGACAGTTTTGGTGCAGATCGCAGACAATGTGAAGGTGAAGATGGACCGAACCGCTATTACCAGCATTGTGAAAGAGGCGGAGCCAGCGACCAAATAGCTGGGAGAAAGCTGTCACTGTTGTGTTGACAGCACTCACAAATCCGTTTTTCCGTCGAGTCCGGCGGCATTTTTCGCTTGCGTCTAACTGGTTTTTGTTCTACTTTCGTTTTGGAAAACGAACGGCCACCATCTCAGATGATGGCTTTTCTTTTTCAGATTGGTTCACCGTCCTGCGGTGAATTTTTTGCTTTTAGGAGGAAACATGGCGGGGAATAGCAACAACGGCAAGATTTACCTGACGAAAGAGCGGATTGTTGAGCTCGAGCACGAATTGCGTGCGCTCAAAACCAAAGGACGCTCTGAAATGGCACAGAAAATCGCTGAAGCTCGGAGCTACGGCGACCTGAGCGAGAACGCAGAGTATGACGCCGCGAAGGAAGCGCAGCAACATCTGGAGCTGAGAATCTCAAAGATCGAAGTAACCCTTTCCCGCTCGAGTATCATCGAAAGCTCGGATCTGCCAAACGATAAAGTGTACATACTGTCTAAAGTGAAGCTCAAAGAGGCGAAAACGGGCGCGGTCATTGAATACCTCCTCGTTTCTCCCGAAGAAGCAGATTTTGATAGAAACAAAATATCCATCACGTCACCGATTGGCAAAGGCCTCATGGGAAAGACGAAGGGCGCCAAAGTTCAAGTCAAAGCCCCCGCAGGAACCCTGGAATACCTCATCCTCGGAATCAGTCGTTAATCAACAAGCAGTCTCCTTCCGATGCCTCAAAACCTTGAGCTGAAGGCCGAAGTGGCATCTCTAAATTTTCCCGCGAACATAGCAAAACGGATAGGTGCGCGTTATGCCGGCACTCTCAGACAGAGCGACTCGTATTTCCGAGTGAAACACGGCAGGCTTAAAATTCGTGAAATGGGCAGGGGAAAGTCTGAATTGATATTTTATCGTCGACCTGATAGATCCGGAAGTCGAGTTTCCCAGTATTTCATTCTCCCGATGAGCGACGTCAAAACGGCGAAAGCGATGCTTTCAAGTTTGTTTGAGAGGACTGTTGTTGTAAAAAAGACACGCCGCCTGTTTTTGTACAAGAATGCCAGGATCCATCTGGACGTTGTTCAAGGACTTGGCCGATTCATCGAATTTGAAGTGGTCGTCACTCAGGGTCCGAGGCAGGCTGACCGACTCATGAAGTTTCTAAGAAAGGCATTTCGAATTCCCATGAAGAGAACTGTTCCCGGTTCTTACGGCGATTTGCTCGTCAGAAGAGTTCGATTCCCCCGCCCGCCTGCGTGATTTCTTCTTCCACTCCTCTATATTTTTGTCCCGCAGAAACTTGCAGGCTGAAACCGATTTTGTTATATTTTAGCCAGCGAGAATTCGGGAATAGCTCGGTTGCCTGTCCGCCTTTGGAGGAGTAGAGCGCAACCTTTAACCCACTTGATTTCTGCGGGAATAGCTCAGTTGGTAGAGCGCAACCTTGCCA
>JANOGR010000074.1:0-3688 GCA_031406095.1 Ignavibacteriales bacterium | reverse complement strand
GTAGGGCCTATAAGGCAAGCAATGGAAACAACACCTTACTTATCAACGGGAAAACAAAGAATGATTGGGTTTACACAGGACGCGACTCATTATTCAGGACATTCCGCCGCGCGCTTGCAAATTACAATTCAGGCTATGGCCTTCCGAAACCTCCCCTGCCGCCCGCGGCGGTGAGAGTGATATCACAAGGCGACAAGATTCACCTCGAGTGGGACACATTCCCTTCGGGTGAAACCGCGAACGGCTTCAGAGGTTACCGCGTGTTTCGTGCCCTCGCCCAGGCCGACAGCACCTATTATCAGGTATTCGCATGCGGCCCTGGAACGGCCAACCCGACCGTGGTTCGATCCTTCGATGACCGGAACGCTGTGCGTGGATTTGGCTATTTTTACTACGTTGTGGCCTGGGGCGACCCCGCCGCCAACAATGGCGCCGCATTAACACCGGCGGGTTCTCTTGTGAGCAGCCGCTACTACGGCCAGACATATGACCCTGCTTTTTTGCAGCGGGCGCCTTTTGCCTCAATTGACTCCATCCGGATCGTTCCGAATCCCTACAATATCGCCGCCACACGGAACTTGTTTCCGGATCAGCGGGACAAAGTCGCCTTCTACAACCTGCCGCCGCAATGCACCATTAACATCTACACAGAAAGCGGTGAGCTCATCAAAACCATCGAACACACAAACGGCAGCGGCGATGATTACTGGAACTCGACGACAAAATACAACCAGATAGTTGTGAGCGGCGTTTACATTGTCGTCTTCGAAACACCTGACGGAAGAGCAACGATACAGAAAATGGTTATCATTCGTTAAATGGAGAGGATTCGACGCAGTATGGACTTGAAGAGAATTCAGGTGAGCTGTTCAGTTTGTCTCCTGCTCATGATGGGCCCGGTGTTCCGGATGGAAGCACAGCGGCAGAAGTTGGCGCAGACCGGCATGAAGTTTCTCAGCGTTTCTACCGATGCACGACTGAGCGCCCTGGGCGAAGGGGGAACGGCCATCGAAGGAAAGTCCATGTCTCTCTTCTATAACCCGGCGAGCATGGCGCGCCTTGGCAGCCTCGCTGACGTTTCAATTGGGCAGACAAACTGGATATTCGACATCAACCATACGTATGCCAGTTTAGCCGTTAGCCCGTTTGGAGGCGAATATGGAGTTTTGGGCTTTTCGATCCTGAGGGTCAACTATGGGAATTTTTACGGTACGCAGATCGATCCCAACCCTGCGAATACTCAAGGTTTCATCGAGACAGGCATCTTTCAGCCGACCGCCTTTACCATCGGCTTCGGCTATGCGTATGCGTTTAGCGACAAGTTTTCTGTGGGAGGCCAGGCGAAGTTCGCATCTGAATCCCTGGGTGAAAGCCTGATGGATGATGGAACATTGCTGTCCAACAAAATCACCGTCCCCGCATTCGATTTCGGCATTCTTTACAAAACGGGTTTCCGCAGCTTGAACTTCGGCATGACGATACGAAATTTTGCCCGGGAACTTCAGTTCCAAAGAGAACCGTTCCAGCTACCGCTGACGTTTAAGATCGGTGTTTCGATGAATGTCTTTGATCTTTTGCTGGACCAGTCGCCGGATCAATCGCTCCTCGTTCTCGTGGACGCGGAGCATCCACGCGATTACCCTGAACAGTTAAGACTCGGAGCCGAATACAAGCTGTTTGAAATCTTCGCCTTCCGTGTCGGCTTTGTCTCGCCGAGCGATGTGCAGAATTTCACGTTCGGGTTCGGTGCACGACAATCCATGCTGAGCACGGATCTTGGAATCGATTTCAGCTACACGAAATACAAGTACTTAAAAGACATCTATCGGTTCACTTTTCAATTCTCACTTCAGTAACCCGGGATTCGCGTGATGTTCTGCATGAGCAATACGAACTCTTTTTGTGTGGCATTTTTGAGAAGCTTCAGTGGCGCTCTCATGGCGTTCATGGTTTGGTCGTGTGCGGATACCAGCGCGCCGAGTATCTATGACCCTTCTTTTCAAAGCGCTCCCACACCTGCCATTACGGCCATCTCTCCCACGGGATTAGGCCTGGCAGCGGCAACTCCCTTGACTATTGCAGGAACGAATTTTTCAAGCACGATCGCGAACAACTTCGTTTTCTTTGACGGGTTGAAGGCAACGCTGACCCAGGCAACAACAACGCAACTCTCTTTCATCGCTCCCAACCTCGTGAAAGACTCGATCAAGGTGCGTGTGAGTGTCCTGGGAGCTACTGATTTTTCCAACACGGTTTTTTACAGGCTCGACGCCTCAGTTACCTCGTTTGGCCCTCTGGGCACATTCGATCAACCCTATGGAATTGCTTGCGACACGGCGGGGAATGTCTTCGTCTCGTTGACAGCCAGTTTAGCCGGCATCGGCGTCAAGAAATTCACTCCCGCCGGAGTCAAAACTGACTATTCTCCTGTGGTGGGAACGAGGTGGTCCGGGATGAAGATCGGACCTGGGGGATTTTTGTACACTGCCCGGATCCTGCCCGTGATTTACAGGATTCCACCTGGAGGCGGAAGCGCAGTGATCTGGGTTGGGCCCTCGAGTGGAATCGGACCAGTGCTGGATTTTGATTTTGACGCTCAGGGAAATGTCTGGGCGTGTGCCAATGATGTGGCTATATCCCGCGTGAAACCTGATTTGTCAGTCAAAACATTTCCTTTCATTGCGAATGCACGAACTGCAAGGGTATTTAACGGATATCTCTACGTCGGCGCATTAGTGGACGCAGTCGAGGCAATTTGGAGGTTCAGCATCGTATCGGCCGACAGTCTCGGCTCTGTGGAAAAATATTTTGACATGTCACAATATGGTGTTCCGGGTACAGGCGCCAACGCAATTACATTTTCTTCAGACGGCAACATGTATGTGGGTATCAATGGCCCCGACGGCATCATCTTGGTTCGTTCTGACAAAACTTGGGAAAAATACTATCAGGGTCTCTTTTCTCCCACAGTCTATTCTTTTGCCTGGGGGAAAGGAAGTGACCTCTATGCGTCCGTTGAGAAAACGGGATCTACTGCGCTGTTGAAGATTAACACTCAAAAAACGAGCGCGCCCTATTATGGCCGCTAGTGATTTTTGCGTGGCTTTAATCGAAATGTTCTCTTAATATAAATTAATTCACTCATCACTTAAAGGGAGGTTCAGATGAAAAGAACACTTATTGTTTTATGCCTCCTCGTGACTGTCAGTTTGAGCGCTTTCGCGCAATGGCAGTTCTCGAGGCTTTTCCCGTTGGCCGGCGATACGAGCCAGGTCGGCGATATTCACGGATTGGCTGTTTCCCCGGACGGAAAGGTCTGGGTGCAGAAGTTCGGCACAAACACTCGCGACAGCATTCTGATTCCTGATTACCTGCTGAAAAAGACCGCCGCTCCAGTAGGCGTGGATAGTATCCTCGTTTCCCGTTACACTGCCGTGCGAGCCCTCTATGCCTACAACCCCAATGGAACTCAGGCTTCGTTCTCGCCTATCATGGTTCTCACTATTGGTACGAAGCAGGATACACTTGGAGGCTGGCGGCTCAAGGGGTCGGTGACAAACAACCCTGGGCAGGGTCTGAGGTGGGATCCAAGCAATAGCCCGAACACGGGCAGGGGAATGCGGGCCGACCATCAGGGAAATATCTTGGCAACTTATTTTGGACAGATTTACCTGATTAACTACGCGAC
>JANOGR010000071.1:0-7083 GCA_031406095.1 Ignavibacteriales bacterium | reverse complement strand
CTCGAAGACAATAGTTGTTCGTGGATTGAACGGGTTGGGATAGTTCTGATGCAACGCGTAGTTGGCAGGTAGCTGAGAGCCTGGTTTATTCACATCGGTGACAACAGAGTTCAACGTAATGTCAACTGTGTCCGTCTGGTTTTCCCGTACGGTCAACTGAACAGTCTTCGAAATGTATCCCGATTTCTCGACTACCACCTTGAACGTTCCGGGCGCGTAGCCGAACAGGTATCTTCCATCAGCGCCTGTCCAGCGCGTGATCGATGGTTCTTTGAAATGAAGCAGTGCATCTTGAAGCGGTGAACCATTCGCAGCATTTGTAACTTTGCCGACCAGTTTCCCCCTTATGTCACCAGTATATCGAACCACATACAATCCTGTTTGCATGTCAGAGAGAATTACTTTGCCGGAGGGAAAGAATGGATCAGCTCCCCAGTTGCCGGCATATGCGCCAGCATTGTTTGCCGGATATGTGTCGTAATAGCCCACTACTTGAGGGTTTGAGGGATTTGACAAATCGACCACTCTCAATCCAGCAGTGTACCACGCTGTGTAAGCGAGATTTCCCTTGATGAAAACGTTGTGAACAATAGCGCTATCATGTACAACTTGGGTTACATATGCGGGCAACGTCACATTTGAAATGTTCCATATTTTCAAAGATTTTGCCGTCGAACCGATTTCATCAGTTGTGACAAGATGTTGTCGGTCAATGGTTGTCCACGCGTTGTGGGTTCCCGATCCGGAGTATTGCAAAAGCTGTATGCGTGTCGGATTCGCCTTGTTTGTTGCATTGATGATATCCACCCCGCCACCCGAGTTGATTGCAGATGCGAAAATTGTGTCGTTTCTGATAAAACTGTCATGAACATAAGGGCCAATATACTTTCCGGCTTTGATAGGATTCACAGGGTCTGTGATGTCAAGAATTCGGATTCCGTTATAGTTACCGCCATTTAGGTAGAGATAGTTTCCATTGACGCTCACGCTATGGACCCCCGGGTATTGCGTCGGCGTTCCGGAGATGGTGTCCGTCCAGACATATGTCTTCACAAGGGTGACTTGACTGGGCAAACCTGACAGGTCGAGTATCTGAATGCCTGCACCAAGCGCAACATTCGACGCTTCGCTGACAATGTATGCAATGTTTCGATATGTCTTCATTTCATGCCAGTTGCTTGAAGGACCAGGAATGAAGGCCCGCTCGATCAGTGTAGGCGAATCGGTGATCTCGATGATGGCTGTGCCGTTGTAACATCCGAGAATTGCATACTCTCTCCCATCGGGAGCGGTGTATCCCCAGCACGCGGAATATATTCCACCGCTCACTGTTGCGGGGTGGTCGTTCTTGTTTCCGTGAAATTCCATGTTGCTCGTCTGCGCGATGCTCACCTCAACGAACAAGAGTCCGAAACACAAAATCTTTCTCATCAGCTCTCCTTTGTTAACGAGTAACTGCAATCCCCGCCCCGAACGGACCCCACTTCTATACGCTTGACGACCTGATTGGTTGCCCGCTCGATCACCGCCACATACCCTGGTGCCACTCTGTTGTCAGACGTCCGGTTGACGGAAACTGAATTCGACCTCTGTTCGCAATATACACAAATTGGCCGTCTGATGTTATGTCCAGGATCAACGGGGTCAAACCCACCTGAACCGCCTGCACGAGAAGCCTCGTGTGTGTTGAACACGCGAACTTCGTTGGAGGTTCGGCAGGTGACGTACGCAAGCAAGGAATCCCTCATCCTGCCGATGCTTTCCGCACCTTCTTGAAGATCAGCTGCAATGATTCCGAAATAAGCTTCGGCTCGACGTTTTCCACAACTTTCACTTCGCCGATCCTCGTCGGTAAGACAAACCGTTTCTTCCCGCCTACGGATTTCTTATCGTGACTCATCGCACTCTGAATCTTGGACCGGCTCAAGGCGTCGAGTCGTGCCTTCAGCGGCACGCGACGAACCAGGTTAACGATGCGCTCATGTATTTCGTTCGAGATCATGCCAAGCTCTTTTGCAATGTAACTTTCCGCCACCATCCCGAGGAGAACTGCCTCACCATGTTTCAGTACGTTGAAGTGGCCGGCCGCTTCGAGTGCATGTCCGATGGTGTGGCCGAAGTTGAGAATAACGCGGATGCCTGATTCTTTTTCATCCCGGGAGACGAGACCGGCTTTGATGGCACTGCACGTAGCCTGAACGTGCCGGACTTCATCTCGATCAAGTCTGAGCACGCCCGTCAGGTGACTTTCCAGATAGGAGAAAAACTTTTCATCTGCAATCACGCCGTATTTGATGATTTCGCCCAGCCCGCACACAATTTCCCGCTCCGGCAGCGTCTTCAGGCAATCCATGTCCGTCCAGACAAATTTCGGCTGATAAAATGCGCCGATCATGTTCTTCCCCAGCGCATGATTGACAGCTGTTTTGCCGCCGATCGAACTGTCGACTTGTGAAAGCAGTGTTGTGGGCACCTGCACCAGGTCAATGCCCCGGTGGTAGGTTGCCGCGATAAAGCCCCCGAGATCCCCAACCACGCCCCCGCCCAGAGCAATCAGAGCAGACGCCCGTCCGACTCCGGCCTTTAACATCGAAGTGAAAACGTTGTTGGCACGAGCGAGGCTTTTTTGCTTCTCGCCCGGCGGGATGATAATGGGTAAAACCTGGAAGCCAAAATGCATCAGGTTTTTTTCAATGGGCTTGAGATACCAGCGAGCAACGGTAGAATCCGTAAGGAGGACAACGCTTGGACGGATGCCATGATTCTGACATGTCGCAGCAAAGGAAGAAACCAGGCCCGAGCCGACATAAATCGGATAGCTGCGATCACCCAACGAAACCTCAATCTGTTGTTTGACCGTATCCATCGTTGCTATTTAAGCTTGCGGAGTTTTGTGACAATTTCATCAACGGTCGCCCCGAGTTTTTTCTTGTCCGCGGGGATAATGATGTCAGCGCGCGAATAGAACTGCTCTCTTGCAGAAAGAAGCTCCCGAATTTTGCTTTCGAGCTCAGGTCCCTTTAATAAATTTCCCGAAGTATCCTTCAACATGGGTCTGTCCGTCCTGTTTCTCACACGGAAAAGAATCTCTTCCGGAGATAATTGAAGGTATACAATGATGCCGTTGCGGTGCACCAGCTCGAAATTCTCTTCTGAGGACATCGTCCCACCGCCAAGGGAGACAACGGCAGCTTCCTTTCCCGCCACTTCCTGCAAAGCCTGCCTTTCTACGTCGCGAAACGCCTGCTCGCCGGCATGCTCAAAAATATCCACAATACGCTGATCGGCTTTTCGCTCGATGAGTTTGTCCACGTCGATGAAATCGATTCCGAGGGTATTGGCGAGAATGGGACCGATGGTGCTTTTACCGCTTCCCATGAAACCCGTCAAAAAGATGAGCGATTTTTTTGTCGATTCCTGATGCGTGGTCACATCTGCCCTCCGAAACAAAAAAAGCGTCCCAACCAGGGGACGCCTTGCGGGATTTTGGTCATCTCAGAAAAGATCGATCAGTACACCTGCGGAAACGGTGAGTCCATCAACCTGGATCCTGGAACGAAATGAACTCTGCCGGATGGTCACGGGCGACCCGTTGAACGTCGCGGTTTCCTGCTCAAACTTGCTCTCGTTGGTTATTTCAGGATCACGGAATGTCAGTGCTGCCCTCACCGAAATGCCGTCCCGGATCCGGTATTCGAACCCTGTATTCACATGGATGCCATAGCCAACCGGACTGTTGACGACTTGAGTTCCCACACCGAGGACGCTCAGCGAACGGACAGCATAGTACATCCCGATTCCTCCACCCATCGTCATCCGGAAATCCTCAGTACTCACGGGGATATACGTATTCAAAGCCACTTCCACGGGGATAAACGTAAGACCCTCGGCACCGGGGACGCGCTGAAGACTTCCGCCGATCGAGACATATTGCGGGTCGTTCAGGGTCTTCGAAATGTAGTCGACAGACAATGTAAAAAAAATGTTCTCGTCCGAGAGCTGCAGGCGCAGCTCCGCCCCCGCACCCGTCATATCCTCCACCCTGAGATATTGACTTCGTTGTTGTTCCGTTGCCGCGTCGGGATTGAAAAAGATTTTTGCGCTTGAGGTGTAGTTCCCGCGGAGGACGAACGACGTGTTCCAGCTTCCCTGCCGGGCCGAGGCCTGAAGGTGAACGAGAAGAGCGACAGAAAGTATGAAAGCCCACCTGTACATGGACGTGAGCGGAGGTTATCGGTAGAATTTTTCCCGATGGTCTTCGATATCGGCTTTTGCCCGTAAACCGGCAATCCATTCCGAGACAACGCGGTTTTTCTTCTCCTGTGAAATGTCATTGCGGAGGGATGACCGTTCTACATTGAATTTTGATGAGTCGAAAGGTGTCTTCGAAATCATCTTCATCACATAATAACCACGAAGGCCTTCAAACGGTTTCGACAATTCCCCCGCGCTCAAATTCAACGACATGCCAATGAAAGCGGGATCTCGCCCTATTCCAACGGGGAAATCAGGCGCTTTAAACGGCGGCGTCTTCTGGGCGGCCACATTCGTCAAACCCTTCACGGCATCCTGAAAAGTGACTCCCGTAGAAAGGGTTTTATGGAATGAATCCACAGGGTCGCGCAGTTTGCGCAGCTTCGCTTCCTTCATGGCGAGTGGACGCGAGATGCCTTTGACTTCCTCGAACGGGCGCACACCTTCTTCGACAATGGAAGATACCTTGAACACCGCTTGCCCGCCCGTAATTGTCATCGGTTCGCTCACCTCGCCCAAATCGTTCTTAAAAGCGAAAGCGGACACAGCATCATTGACTCCGATACCCGGAACCATGGAATTCTTGGTGAAATCAGGAGTCTCCCGCACCTGGTACCCTCCCACTTCGGCGGATTTCTCAAAGCCTTCCTCTTGAGCCAGGTAGGCAAAATCGCTGGATTTCTGGAACGCGACATCCACAGTTTGCGAACTGGATTTCACCCGCATAGCGAGGTCAACGATTTTGACCTCTCGTTTGTCGCGCCCTGTGACATTGATGATGTGCCAGCCGAACTGCGTACGCACAGGCCCAACGATCTCGCCGACGCGCGCCTTAAACGCTGCTTGCTCAAATTCTTTTACCCATCCACCCTTTCCCGTCCATCCGAGCTCCCCTCCCTGAACACCCGACCCAAAGTCCTCGCTGTTTTCCCGGGCCAGTTTCGCGAAATCTTCGCCCGCACGGGCTCGCCGCAACAAGTCCCTCGCCTTCTGAATCGTCTTAGAACTATCCGGTCCTGATATGAGCCTCAAAAGGATATGACTTGCCTTCACGAACTCATCTTTTCCGGCTCTTTCGTCAGTAATTTTAATCAAATGGAACCCATCATAGTCTTGGATGGGGCCTACGATTTGGCCTTTGCTGGCCGAAAAAACCAGGTTTTCTTTTTCACGTGAAAGCTCACCGTGCTTAAAAAATGCCTCGGAAACCGGGATTTCAGAGTTGGATTTGGCCAGATCCAGAAAATCCATTCCAGATTTCGTCTGATTCAGAAATCGTTCCATTTCGCTCCGCACGGCCGCCGAATCCTCCTTTGACGGCATTTGACTGAAAAGGACATATTTCAACCGTCGTGCGGATCGGATCTTGAATTCCTCAGGATGAGATTCGTAGAACTTGCGCACATCCTCATCGGTCAAGAGGACAACAGAATCCGGCATCATGCGATTGGGGTCGAAAAGCACATATTCGGCCTCCATCGTCACATTCCTGTCAATGAACCGTTGCCGGACCTCGTTTTCGGAGACCTGGGAGGTCGCCAGGACCAGGCTTTGCAGTTTTTGTCGCTTCACCTGCTGGCGAACGATATTCTCAACTTCCACCATAGCCTTCTTATTCTCAGGCGCTGCAATGGCCTGCAGGAAATCCTCCCGGTGAAAAGTCCCGCTTGAATCCCGGAACCGCGCAGTCAGGAATTCCGGCGGATTCGGACCCTTGACCATATCAATAATCTCCTGGTCCGTTACGATAATGCCAAGTCGTTCAATTTCCTGCTCCAACAAAGTCTCATCCACGATCGCACTCCAAACCTGCGACCGCAACTGACGCTCGGTTTCTTCACCGATTTCATTGTTCGGGTCTCTTTGTCGAAGGCCCTCCACCTCTCGTCGTACTCGATCGGAGAATTCCTTGTATGAAACTTCCCGCCCGTTAATCAACCCCAGGACATCGCCGCTCGCAGCCCCACGCCCGCTGGTCCCCGTATAATCCATTCCCCAGTCAAACACAATAAGTATGATGAAAAAGACAGCCAGCACGGCAAAAAGCGTCGTGAGGTTCTCCCGGATTTGCGTCATCAAAGCCATTACGAGACTTGCTCCTTCAATACTGCGATGCGAAAACAGTTCGAAATAATTTTTCAAATATAGCCGTGAATCGGCTGAAATGCAACGGTTTTTTGTTGACTTTCTTGCCACATTGGGTTATATTTTTCGTCGCTCTTTTGTCGACAACATCGTTCCGAGAACGTTTCATCATCGCAACACACTCACCTAATTGTTGAACCAATTCGGATTTAGTTTGGAGATACTGGCGTGAGGAATCAACTGAGTCGAATCATTCTTATCGTGTGTGCAGTCATCCTGGCGGTCTATTCTCTCTGGCCGACGTACCAGGATTACAAATACAGGAAATCTCTTTCCGCTCTGACGGGCAAGGACAGCCTCGATTATTTCGAGCTGCACGAGCAGGATTTTCAAAAGGCGAAAGAGAACCGTATGAAGCTCGGGCTCGATTTGCAGGGTGGGATGCGTGTCGTGCTCGAAGTCGATGTTCTCCAGCTGATTGATGACCTGGGAAAAAATCGCGACGACACCTTTAGACGGATCATCTCTGAAATGCGGGCAGAGTCGAAATCCGAGGCGAATGTCATT
This sequence comes from Ignavibacteriales bacterium, assembly GCA_031406095.1. Classification (GTDB taxonomy): domain Bacteria; phylum Bacteroidota; class Ignavibacteria; order UBA10030; family UBA10030; genus JANOGR01. The sequence continues at coordinate 177 of JANOGR010000071.1, read as the reverse complement.
CAGTCTTTTGCCAAAAAGTTTCAGGACGCAGGCATCCGGCTGAGTCGTTACTATCGAAGTCTTCGCGACGATGACGCAACCATCATCTCGTGGCTGGAAGACGCAACCGAAAAGGCTGTAGACCAGGCAATTGAGATCGTGCGGAATCGCGTAGATCAATACCGCGTTTCTGAGCCC
>JANOGR010000008.1:0-7088 GCA_031406095.1 Ignavibacteriales bacterium | reverse complement strand
CGCTTTCCAACCCTTCGTCCAACATTACCTTTGATGCATGGCTTTCTTTTCGAACGATGGGAGCAACGTTGAGCGGGGCAGATAATAACAAGAGCGTATCCATGCCCGCGACGGCACAGGGTGCGATTACGGTTGGTTCGTATGTGACCAAGTGGGGGTGGCCGACGTATGATGGTAGAGCTTTCATTTATAATGGAACTGATCGAACCAAGAGCATTTCGACATTCAGCGGAATTGGTCCAACGGCGGACGGCCGCCAAAAACCAGAGATAACAGCCCCCGGTCAGGGGATAACTGCAGCGCTGTCTTCGAGCATTGATACAAGCGCCATAGGGACACGCATCCAACCCGGTTCGAAGCATCATTTGATTCAGGGAACAAGCATGGCAACGCCGCATGTTGCCGGAGTTGCTGCGCTTATGCTGGGAGCCAAGCCCACTCTCACGGCCTCAGAGATAAAGACCCTTCTCACATCCACAGCGCGGACGGACGCGTTCACTGGCAGCGTTCCGAATACAACCTGGGGATACGGCAAGATAGATGCCTACCAGGCAGTTGCGAAGGCTGTGGGAGTCACAGCAGGTTCCACCCGGGCGAACCTTACGTATGCAAGCAGTTCGATGTTCTTTATATTTCTCCCGGGAACTGGAACCACTCCCAATCTGAAATTCGCAACGCGATTCACGCCGACTGTTTCCGGCAAAGTCTCCGGCGTCTCATTCACAATGAATAGCGGACCCTCAGCGGTCAAAGGCACTGGCAGTCTGAGGGTGAGTCTGGCACAGAATGCAGCGGGAAGTGTGGCGGGAATACCGGGCACGGCCATCGGTGGAAATGTCACGGTTCCCATCAGCTCATTGACGCCCGGCGGATCGAATTTCGTCGAATTGTCGCCTTTGAATGTGAACGTGGCATCAGGAACGGATTTTCATGTTGTGTGGGAGGTTGTGGGTGGCGTCGGAGATACACTGCAATTCCTGCTCGATGACGGTACCACCGCGCCGACAGACAGGTCCTCTTCCTATCGGGTTGGTGTTAACGGGTTGGGTTGGTATAACCGTGCCGATGCAAACTATGTTGCCGGCAAAACGCCTTCGTTTGAGAATTTTCTCGTTACGGCTTACATCGGATCGACGGTGAGCGATGTTGAACTTGTTTCCTCCGCGGTTCCAAGGGAGTTCATGCTTCACCAGAACTTCCCGAATCCATTCAACCCTTCGACGAGAATTCGCTACTCCGTTTCAGAGCGTGGGAGAGTCCAACTGCGGGTTTTCGATGTCCTGGGCCGACACGTTGCGACTCTCGTTGATGCACTGCAAAGTCCGGGAACCTATGAGGCTCAGTGGGACCTCGCAAACGGTTCGCTCCCGATTGCTTCTGGCGTTTACTTCTACCGCCTTGAACAGGGAACTCGCTCGAGAAGTCAGAAAATGGTTCTCCTACGCTAACGCTACGGAGAATAAATGCTGCTGAAATAAGGGGTTTGGCCTGCGTCAATCATTATTGACGCACAAGAACAGGCGCCGCAATCAGTTGTTCAACTTTGGCGTTGCAGATGGAGTCCATCAAATTGAATGGCCTTGGCGATGGACTCCATCGAGGTGTGTAAACCTTCCGAAGGTCCTGGTTAGACTTCCGAAGTCTCACACGAAGCACCTGGCAGACTTCGGAAGTCTCCATTTGAGCAGTCAATTCCGCATCTCAAGGAGAGAATCATGAAACTCTTTCGTTCAACGTTGTATTCCCTTTTCCTTCACTCTTTGTTTGTCCTGATCCTGTGGTCACAGGATCTCCGTTACATCGAATACGACACTGATCTCGGTTCCCCATCAATGTTCAAAGCCAGGCGTGACTCCGTTATGGCAAAAATAGGCAGTAACGCGATTGCTGTTTTCTACTCAAACTGGGAACGCATCCGGAATGCCGATGTCGAATACCAATTCCGACAAGATGACAACTTCTACTATTTGACCGGATTCACGGAGCCGGAATCGATTCTTCTCCTTGCTCCCAACGGCGTGACTGTCAGGAATCCTGAGGATACTTCAAAGACGATGTCGGTAGAAGAAGTGCTGTTTGTCCAGGCCCGCGACCCATTGCGCGAGCAATGGAACGGCAGAAGGTATGGCCCGGAGGGTGCGATGAAATTGAGAGGACTGCAGCATGCGACAACAGTAGACCGATTCCGGCAAGTGTTCCAGTCGGCGACGTTTGGGTCTGGTGCAAAGGTTTTGTACGTGCCGCCCTTTCCATCAGACTTCACAGGCGCAATGGCTGAGCTTCTCCAGCCGATTCGCAGCATGATCGACGCATCAAAATCGCGCCATATTCAGACTGAGCTCAGAGACCCCAGCCCCATGGTCTACGCGATGCGGATTGTCAAGTCAGCCGAGGAAATCGCTTTATTGACGAAGGCGACGCAAATCAGCGCGGCCGCCCACAAACAGGCGATGATGTCCTGTCAGCCGGGCATGTACGAATACGAGCTGCAAGCGGTGTATGAATATGTGTATCGAAAAATGGGCTCAGAATATCCGGGATATCCGTGCATCGTGGGTGCGGGGGAAAACTCCATCGTTTTGCACTACAACACGAACCGCAGGCAAATCAAAGACGGAGATATCGTCCTGGCCGATTGCGCTGCAGAATATCACGGCTATTCCAGCGATGTGACACGAACCTACCCCGCAAACGGAAAATTCTCATCGGCTCAAAAAAAGATTTATCAAATCGTGCTTGATGCCCAGAATGCCTCCATCGCCATGATGAAACCCGGTGCGGTCTGGCGCGATGTGCAGGCAAAAGCGAACGAAGTGATCGAGGATGGACTGTTCAGGCTCGGACTCGTTAAAGAAAAGGGGAAGCAAGAACATCGCCGGTTCTTTATTCACGGACTTGGCCATCCGGTGGGACTGAACGTCCATGATGTCGGGGCGCCAATTCTCCAGCCGGGAATGGCTTACACGGTCGAACCTGGCATCTATATCGGTGAGAATGCGGCGGGGGTGGACCCCATGTATCACAACATCGGAGTTCGCATAGAAGATGTCGTGCTCGTCACTCCAGAGGGGAATAGGATCCTTTCTGCAGATGCTCCGCGCGAAATGGCCGAGATTGAAGCTTTGATGGCAAAGAAGGGAATAGGAAACCAGCCGTTGAAATAAAAAATCCCTTCCGGATTTCCGAAAGGGATGTTCAACCGATTGAGGCTGGAAGAGCGTTAAACTTCTTCCATTGCAGTTCTTTGGGCTCGGCGAATGGCCTTCGCGAGCTTCATTCTCTTTTTTACCGAAGGCTTGGTGAAAAAAGCGCGTTTCTTCACTTCTTTGAGAATCCCGGAGCGTTCGTATTTCTTTTTAAACCGCCGTATCGCACGGTCGATAGGTTCGTTTTCGCCGATTACTATGCCGACCAAAGAATCACCTCCATTTCGCAGGTCTTCATTGAGTTATGACAATTGTGAAACAGTTTCCAGCTGGACGTTTTCGATAAGCTTTTTTTCTCCCAGCTTTTCGAAAGAGACGGTTATCGAGTGAATTCCATTCGACATCTTGTCTTTCTTGGTCACTTTTCCCATATCATCGAGTTCAATATGATAGATTGCCTGGCCGAGTGAGTACACTTTATCCTTGGAATACTCCACGCACTCGTTCCTTTCGATCTTGACAGAAGAAGCGTTCTTGTCCTTCTGGACACTCGAAGCTTCCAGCAAGGCGCTGTGCTTGCAGCGAGTGCAGCGATACCACACCTTCCCCGACGGGGCGTCGCCCGCTATATTCTGCATTCCACCAACAAGTTCCATCTTTGTCTGTTTACGGCAATACGCACATAGGTGCATGATAAATTTCGATTTAGCCATAACGCACCTTCCCTTTCAACGCATGGGTGTTTACTTCACTCGAGCAGACCAAGAAGTCCGGAAATGGAATGCTTGACAACTCTGACAAAATTACGCAAAATATCCAGCTAAGTCAAGATGCGTTTCACTTGAGACCGCCGGTGTTCTCACAATGAATGAACCGAAAATCGACACTCTAGGATTCACCGTTTCTTTCCTGCAGAAACACAGGATTGTCCTCATCATTGCCGCCATGTTTCTCGTCGTTTGCGGAATTTGCTTAAACAACATTGTCATTTACACTCCGGATAGCGCCCGGTACGTCGCGTGGGCGAAATCTCTCTCGGACTTCGAGGGCTACAAGGATGAAACTGGGTTGGAGCCATCCAGATATGTGATTCACGCACCGCTGTATCCGCTTCTCCTGGCACCCGTTGCCCGTTTCTTTCCGTACAGCGTCATCGCAATGAAAGCGACCACCATTCTCTTCGGTGTATTCGCACTTTTTGCATTTTCTGCTTGGCTGAACACCAGAGTACCTGCATACGTGGCCGGATTTGCATCAGCAGTATTCGTGCTGAACCCATTGGTTATTCTTTATTCTACGCAAGTGCTTTCTGACGTGGCTTTTGCAGCATGCTTGATCTGCTTCTTTGTTTTTCTCGAGAAGGATGCAGGACATGCCAACAAAAGAGCCTTCGTCGGAGTACTGATCACTGCGACGGCTGCTGTTTTTCTCCGAGAGGTCGGCCTGACCGTGATGATGACGGCAGCAGCGTTCTATGCAACCAAAAAGGAGTACCAAAAAGCCCTGCTTTCCTGCTTTGTGCCTGTCGTTTGGTACCTCCTTTGGGTTGTCCGGAATGAGATTGTGGTCGCAGGATTCGAAATGCCAGTGATGAGGAATTCGCAGATCTTCATGACGCATCTCTTCACTCCGCAAGATGCGAGTATGACCCGGGAATTCGCCGAGCGGTTTCTGAGCAATGTGAAGGTTTATAGCAATTTGGTCGGTCAACTTGTCTTTATGCCTGAATATACCAGCCGGAGTTATGGTGCAGTTTCCACCAGCGATTTTCTTGTTCAATCCGCATGGGCCTATGTTGACTATGCCCGAATCCCTCTGATCGGACTCACACTTGGATTGTCAGTGCTTGGAATTCTCAGGCAGTGGAAATCATCATTGGCGGGACGAATCACGCTCCTCTTCCTGGGTTTTTACTCCATGCCCATACTACTGTATCCCATTAACGACATCCGTTTTCTCGTGCCGCTGATTCCCATCATGCTTTTCCATGGTGTGCACGGATTCCGTGAACTACAGCATTTCCTTCAACGGAGGATGAAATCAGGAGTCGTCACTGTTCTCATGTCTGTTCTGTGCATGGCCTGCATTTTCCCGAACGTCGCCTGGCTTTCGAACTACGTGTTCAATAACCGTCTTTATGCGCAGGTGATGTCAGGAAGGGAATCGCCGGAGCGTATCAAGCAGCTCCCGGATCACTTCAAACGGCCAATCGACATGGTCGGTCAGTGGATTGCAAGGAACTCAGACTCCTCAACGGTCGTGGGGTCGGTATGGAAGGAGCTGTTTTTCTGGCTCGAAGGCAGGAAAATCGTCGAGATGAGCCCTCAAATAATCCTCGACGGCTTCGATCACCTCATTAGGGATTACAACGTGGGATTTCTGGTGTCCGCTGTTGGAATCTCCGGGCTTCGGGAATATGAGCTGCAAATGGCCTCATCTTTCCGATTCGATTTTGAAACAGTTTACCGCGTTGGAAATCTCGAGGTGAATAAGGTGTCAAGAAAGAGTTTCGCCAAGAATCCCCCTCCTGTACCACAGAACGCCTCATATGAACGATTGAATGATATCCTGCGGGAGAAAGAAATTCAATCGAACCTCAGGTTTGGACTCCAGAGACTTGAGGTGAACTCAATTCAAGCAGAAAGTGTCTTTACGGAAATATGGAAAACGAGGACAAGCTTTGGAACAATTGTTTTCTATACCGCAGTCGCCAAGGAGTTCAACGACAGTCTTGACCAGGCAAGCGAATTGTTTGGAAGGTTTCGTTCCATTCCACAGGCGGGTTCGCTGTTGACCCAGGCATGGTACCATCAGGAAATCATCACAAGATTGCGCTCGGCTCAACAAGAAACCGACCCCGTGAGGCGGGCCGAGAAATTCTACATTTTAGGCGTGAATTATTGGGAACTGGCCTTCCGGAAGAGAGCCGTGGACATGCTCCAACGGTCTCTTGAGGCCGATTCCAGCTTCTTCCCGGCCCTTGTCTTTGGGTCGTTGTACGCGTTTCAGAACGGAGACACCGTTCTTGCCCGCCGGTACCATAGGATGGCATCTTCCGTCGACCCTTCGAACGAACTCACAAAGGCTTTTTCCGTTGTGTTCAAACATCTGGATTCTCTTCAAGGGAAGATGGGTGACAGCAAAAGGTTGCGCCATCGTATCGCTATTGCCCGGGAATATATCCGGATGGGAATTCGTGAAATGGCCATTGATGAACTGCTCCAGGTCGTGCGGGAGAATCCAAAAACACCCGAAGCCCTGGAAGTTCTCGTCGAGGCGTATGTCGTCAAAAGGCGGTTTGGCCCCGCACTGGTTTATACCAGGGAGCTTCTGGCAGTGGACCCTTCAAACGAGTACGGCAAACAGAAACTCGCCGAGCTTCTGGAACGATGGTAGTTTGGTGCTCAACAAAAATGTGTCAGTTTTTCATGGTCACGAATGCGTGACTTGCTCACAGGTGGTTGATTTTCCGTCGTGATTTCGTTAAGTTTAAGTGGCACGGGCCCTTAGCTCAGTTGGTTAGAGCAGCGGACTCATAATCCGCTGGTCGTAGGTTCGAGCCCTACAGGGCCCACGAGTTTCTGTTCAGGCTCTGACAGTGGTAATAATTTCCCGGGTTCGGAAAAAAAGGGCCCACCTTGCAATGTTGAAATAGTCAACGGGAATCACGATATTAGTGCATACTCTTGGCACTTGAGTTGTGGGTTGACAAGTACTCAGTTCTCAAATCTTCTGACCTGAACATAGGGGGCTATGGGTCAACAGCAGTTGATTCTTATCTTGCTTGCGATCATGGTGATCGGGGTCGCCATTGCTGCGGCGTTGGGGCTCTTTAGCTCGAACGCGGCCGAGCAAAACAAGCTTGCTATCATCAACGACCTGAACAACCTTCGAGCGAATGCGCGTAAATACCGGATGAGACCCGTGACGATGGCTGGCGGC
>JANOGR010000055.1:0-4069 GCA_031406095.1 Ignavibacteriales bacterium | reverse complement strand
GCGTTCGCATCAGACGGAAGAGTTTCCGGCGCCACTCCAGGGATGCTGTGATCCTGAAGTTGAGGCCCTCCGAATGCGAACATGAGGTCCGTTATACCTCCGGCCGTTTTGCCGAAGCGAATGAGGTTGGCTCTCGGATGTGCCTTTCCATCACGCGCATGACAGCTCTCGCATGCCGGTTGGTTGAAAATCGGGCCTAAGCCCTCCTTGACGCTAAACGCGTGCCCGAAAGCCTCATCCCCGCGTGCGAACGCGGCCTGCTCCGCCTTCGATAATCCAAAGAAGGCATCTTCGAAACCTTCTCCATGAGGCGGCGGCTCTGTGAGCAACGCGTCGCAAGCTTGAAGGATCAACGCAGCAGCGACAATTGCGGCTCCAATCTTCACGAACGACCTTCTGCGCTTCGCATTCCGTATTCCGAACTCCGCATTCATCATTTCACACTTTTCTACATTCCCAACATTCTTCCGACCTGCGCGACCAGGTAGCAAGAAATAAACGCAATTCCCAGAGGGAGCAACGCCGAGACGGTGGTCCATTTCGCACTTCCCGTTTCTTTATAGATCGTATACAACGTCGTAGAGCAGGGATTATGGAGAAGACTGAACAACATAAGATTGATCCCGGTCAGGAGCGTCCATCCGCCGGCCCGAAGGACTTCGGCCGTGGCAAGTTCTGAATCCAGCTCGAACATCACGCCCGCACCGCTTCCGATCCCTCCGATCTTCGCCACAAGAACCGTCAGCATGAGAACCGTTGGAATGACGATTTCATTTGCAGGGATAGCGATGATATAAGCCAGAAGGATCACTCCATTCAGGCCGAGTAAAATCCCGATCGGATCGAGTCCCGACACGACATGTTCAGCGATGCTTACTCCGCTGATATGGATGTTCGAGACCAGCCAGATCATCGCACCCGCAGGCAATGCCCAAACCACCGCCCTCCAAAGGACAATAAGCGTGCGATCGATGATCGAGGTATAAAGCGTCCGCCAGATCCTCGGCGGTCGATACGGCGGGAGTTCCAGGCTGAAGAAGGAAGCCTCGCCCTTCAGGATCGTTCTTGAAAGTCCCCACGAGACAGCGAAAGTAAAGAGCACGCCCAGCAGGACGACGCCAACGACCGCCAGCGAAGAAATAAGGCTCGAGAGGTGAGGCGGCGCCAGCGATCCGATAAAGATCGTCGCCATGAGGATCTGTGTCGGCCAGCGTCCGTTGCAAATCGAAAAATTATTGGTGATGATCGCGATCAACCGTTCGCGGGGACTGTCAATGATGCGGGTTGAGACTATGGCCGCCGCGTTGCAGCCGTATCCCATGGCCATGGTCAAGGCCTGTTTGCCGTGCGCACCGGCTTTTCGGAACAAATTGTCCATGTTGAACGCTACCCGCGGGAGGTACCCGAAATCTTCGGCCAGCGTAAACAGGGGGAAGAAGATCATCATGGGCGGAAGCATCACGCTGACAACCCATGCCATGGCAAGATAGATACCGTCAAACAGGAATCCGCTGAGCCACCACGGCATGCCGATATTCTGACCGAAGGTTTTGAGCGCGGGGTGAGCGGTATCGAGCAGCAAACCGGCCAGGAACTTTGAGGGGATATTGGCCCCTTCGATCGTTATCCAGAACACGACAGCAAGGATGAGGAACATGAGAGGGAAGCCGGTCCAGCGGTTGGTAACGAGGGTGTCCAGAAGCTGATCGAATTTCAAACGCCGCCTCTCGCCGCTCACGGCAATCGTTTTATCCGCAATACGGCCAGCCTCGCCGTAGATCGCTTCCACGGTATGGTCGTGGAATTCCTCACCTATCTCCCACCGGAGAGCGTTTGCCGCATTGAGTATCGCTTCACGACGCGACGACATGAGTCCTTTTTTCCTTTCGAGTGGCAGTTCCTTTTCCGTTGTTCTTCGCCCTCTCCTCCAGTGTCGCCAGTTCACCGGACCGAACGGCATCGATGATGTGCTGATCTCCCTCGAGCAACCGGAGAGCCACCCAACGGATATTCGGCAAGCCGGGGAACTCCCTGTCGATCTTCTCAACAAGCGCATCCACGGCTTTTTTTAATTTCTTGGATTCGGTCCATCCCCGCCTCGGCCTGCAGACAAAAACTCCAGTGGCAACTTCGGCGATGCTCTTGAGAAGCTCGGGAATTCCCTGTCCGATGCGTGCCACAGCGGGGACGACCGGGACACCAAGCTCCTTCATCAAAGACCTGTGGTCCACTGTTACCCCATGACGGGCCGCTTCATCGGTCAGGTTCAGACAAATCACTGCTTTGTCGGTGATTTCCAGTACCTGAAGAACCAGGTTCATATTGCGCTCCAGCCGTGTAGCGTCCGCAACAACGACCGTCACATCCGGCCGCCCGAAGAGGATAAAATCCCGCGCCACTTCTTCGTCGGTGCTCGTAGAAAGCAGGGAGTACGTACCGGGAAGATCGACGAGTTTGTACCGCTTGCCGTCGAACGAGAATGCTCCCTCGGCGCGTATGACCGTCTTGCCGGGCCAGTTTCCCGTGTGCTGACGGAGGCCGGTCAGGCTGTTAAACACCGTGCTTTTGCCGACGTTTGGGTTCCCTGCGAGGGCCACGACAAAATCGAACGAGGCAGTTTCCAGGCCAAGCCGCACCAGTTTGGCGTTGGTGTTTACCGGACAAACTTCACATTGTTCGGGGATATTCGACATAGAACTTTTTTTCACTCGATAAAAATCATTTCGGCCAGCTGTTTGCGCAGTGCGATCGAAGCACCCCGGATATTATAGGCCGTCGGATCTCCCGATGCGCTTTTCATTTCCGCCTCCACCACAGTTCCCGGAACGATCCCGAGATCCATCAGCCGCCGGCGTTGCATTCCGCGGCATGCGTGTGAAATTCGGGCGACCGTTCCCCGGTCTCCCATACCGAGCGAGGCCAATGAGCGGCGGGGGCCCAGAACCGCTTCCTTCTTATCCACGAAGGCCGCGTGGACATTTCCCGCAACCGTTGTCGGAAGAGCGATGTTCTTTCCTTCCACTTCGATCAGCATCTCTGCGGAAGAGCGATCGAGGATTTTCACGGAAACTCCCGGGAACAACTTGTTCGCTAACACCTGCGCGTAGATGGCGGCCGGCTCGTCCTCCATATGCGTTATCCGGACGACATCCCCGGCTTTGAAGCTGTGAAGGGGCTTCCCTTGTTGTGCAGGGAGAATGCCTGAAACCGTTGGAATGGGATCTCCGTGCGGATCGTACGGCGGGTGCCCGAGTCGAATGGCCAGGGCCTCCGCCTCCCGCTGGGTCAAAAGATGTTCCTTTTTTTCTGCATCACTGTGCCATTCGAGTTCACGGACCGCCGTCTCATCGGCCAGATAGCGTTCCCAGAGCCGGTGCACGCGAATGACGCGCAGCGCATATTCCCGTCCTTCTTCTGTCAGCTTCAAGGCGCTCCCGTGATGAACAATGAGCCGCATGGAACTGAGCCGCTCGATCACACCCGCGACTCGATCGGTCGAAACGAAAAGAGCTCCTGCAAGGTTTTCCAGGGTGCACACGATCCGGTTATACTCGCAGTTATAGAGGTGCTTCAGGGCATCCTCCACCTCGACCCGGCCCACGTTGCGACGGGATGCGTTCCATCGGTACCACAGCCCGCCCTTTGGCCAGAACAGAGCTGCGCCGGCCGAAGCCATCATGAGTCCAAGAAGTATTTCCGTCGTCATGTTATTCCGTTAGAGAATTTCAACAAAAACATGATTTGCCAGTTTCGAGCTGATGAACTCTTTCTTATGTCCAATCTGTACACACATCGAGCCATCAAAGGTGATCTTCTCTGTCACCTGAATCCCGGTACCTAGCCCCGATGCCGAGCTTTGACATGTATTACGGGATTTCAGGGTTCTCATCGCTTACCCGAACCACTTTGATGTTTTGACCATGCGGATCCCGGTCGGGATGGCCATAAAATTGCTGAGCAGCAAAACCCACAGAAGTCTATAGCCAATGGTCGAACCTCCATGTATCCCACGCTGACAAAAAACAGCGGCCCCCTATACGGCAATACAGCGCGCCACTTTGCTTTTGAG
>JANOGR010000232.1:0-1899 GCA_031406095.1 Ignavibacteriales bacterium | reverse complement strand
CCGCTGCGAGGGAGTATTCTTGCATGTTGTGGACCGGAACAGATATGAACCGGTGAAATCTGCGATTCATATGCTGTCATCCGCAAAAAGACTGTTTGCGTCCTTCCAATGGAGGAACAGCAGCATTGACCGTTTGGCCGGCACTGCGAAGTTACGCATGAGTATCGACGCAGGAATAACGCCAGAGACAATTGTCGAAAGCTGGAAGGAAGAGCGGGATGCTTTCGGCGCCGTCCGTTTGAAGTACTTGCTCTACTAGGCCTACTTGAGAGTCACGGGCAGTTTTCCCGTGAAAGGAATCCTGCCATACAAGGCGTCTACGGCAACTGCCTGCAAAGCTCTGGCATTGTCGTAAGCGCAAACGTAGGTCGAAAGAGCAGGAAACGACCCGCCAATGTAGGGATTTCCGAAGGAAATGAGGATTGTTCGAGGGTTTTCTTCAATGAGCCGTTTGACGAGGGCTTGGTGAGCTTCGGACAGTTCAACGGTCCCGCTCCCGATCACGATTTGAACGTACGCCGCGACCACGACCGCTTCAGACTTTCGGGCAAGTTCGAGTGCCCGGGCTACCTGGCTAGGATCAGGGTTCTCAGGTAAGCTAAGTGTTATGACAGACGAGTCTCGATTTCGCATCTCTCCGGGGAAAGAAATCAGAGACCGGGACATCATGGCGTTGCGGGTCTGCTTTCCCATCGTTATCACAACAGTTCTTGTTCCAGCCTTGAGAGGGAGAAGCTTTGCTTCATCTTTCACGAGAGTAATGCATCGTGCGGCAATCGCTTTTGCTTCCTGGTAGTTCGTTTCGGTCCCTACCCGTCCTTGAATACTCTCCTCGTTTACAAAGCGTTCCTTGTCTAAACCAACTCGGGTCTTTGCATTGAGGATTCGCCTTACCGATGCATCGATCCTCGCCACACTCATTCTTCCGTCCTGGAGGGCCTGCTGGATCGCCTCAAACGAAGTGGCGGGGTTTCCAGGCCACAAGATGAGATCGCATCCCGCCTGAATTGCCCGCACGGTCGCGTCTCCGGGCGCGAGGAGATTTGTAATCCCGCCCATAATCATCGCGTCCGTCACGATGAGTCCATTAAATTTCATTCTTTCCCGCAAGAGCGAGGTTATTGCGTTCTTTGAAATCGTGGCAGGAATTGTATCCGTGTCAACGGCTTTTACCCAGAGATGGGCCGTCATGATGGCTGCGGGTTCAGCCCGCCGGAACACTTCTCCATAAGGAAACAACTCGACGGACTCGAATTGCGACGTTGAGGCCTCAATGGTGCCGAGTTTCGAATGCGTATCGGTCGAAGTGTTACCGTGGCCGGGGAAATGCTTGGCCGTGGCGAGAAGGCTGTTGTCTTGATATCCTCGGATGGCCGACGCCCCCATTTCCGCCACGAGTTTCGGGTTTTCGCCGAACGAGCGGACATTGATAATCGGATTCTGTGGGTTGTTGTTCACGTCCAAGACGGGTGCGAAATCAAGATGAATGCCCATTGCACGGGCCTCTTCAGCCGTGAGCTTCGCTGCCCGGTATGCGATTTCAGGATTTCGCGAGGCGCCAAGCGCCATGTTCATTGGCAGGTCTGTTGCACCATCGATGTGAGTGCCTGCTCCTTTTTCGAAGTCTGCCGAGATCAGAAGCGGGTACTTGGAAATTCGTTGAAGCTCATTCAGCTCCTGTGCGATTTGCCTCGCTTCGGATTTTGCGACAAAAAAACCGCCAACATGATAATCCTGAATGAGTTGCTTTGATTGCTCGAGGTCGAAATGCGGTGGCATAATCAGTTGACCGATTTTCTCGTCGAGGGTCATGTGACCAAGAGTGCGCTCAACCCAGGCAGAATCGACGGGGAGGAGCTGGGCCGATGCGATTGCAGGCAGCAGGAGGAAGGAGAAGAG
>JANOGR010000198.1:0-10938 GCA_031406095.1 Ignavibacteriales bacterium | reverse complement strand
AAGGAGCGTTGGACGAACTCAAACTTCCCGATCCCGACGAGGAGAATGTGCAATGAAATACATCGACGAATTTCGGAACGAGGCCGTTGCCCGCAAGTATGCCGGCCTGATTCGAGGAATCACGACAAAACCGTGGACCCTGATGGAAATCTGCGGAGGGCAAACCCATACCATCGTGAAATTCGGCCTCGAAGAGCTTCTGCCGCCGGAAATCACGCTCGTCCACGGGCCCGGTTGCCCGGTTTGCGTGACGCCCATGGAGATCATTAACAAAGCGATTTCGATTGCATCGCGGGAGGATGTCGTTTTCACTTCGTTCGGAGACATGCTCAGAGTGCCCGGCTCCACAAAGGACCTTTTGACTGTCAAAGCGCAGGGCGGGGATGTGCGCATGGTGTATTCTCCGCTCGATGCGGTGAAAATCGCAAAGATGAACCCGGAGAAGCAGGTTGTGTTTTTCGCGGTCGGGTTTGAAACAACGGCGCCCGCCAACGCGATGTCGGTGTGGCAGGCGAAAAGGCTGGGTCTCAAGAATTATTCAATCCTCTGTTCCCACGTTCTTGTTCCGCCCGCGATCGAAGCGTTGCTCTCTTCGCCGAATAACTGTGTGCAGGGTTTCCTGGCCGCCGGACACGTTTGCACGGTGATGGGCTACGAGGAGTATCTGCCGCTTGCCCGGAAGTACAAGGTGCCCATCGTTGTGACAGGGTTCGAACCGGTTGATATTTTGCAGGGTGTCTACATGACAGTCAAGCAGCTTGAAGAGCATCGAACCGACGTAGAGAACCAATACACACGGTCCGTGCGCAAGGAAGGCAATATCCCTGCGAAAGAACTCCTTTCCGAGGTGTTCGAAGTCACCGATAGGAAATGGCGCGGCATCGGTGAGATACCGATGAGCGGATACCGCTTGAACAAGAAGTATTCGGATTTCGACGCAGAAAGGATTTTCGACGTCGAGACAATCAAGACTGAAGAATCACCCCTGTGCATTGCCGGCCTCGTGCTGCAGGGGCTGAAAAAACCTCATGAATGTTCAGCATTCGGCCGTGAGTGCAACCCTGAACATCCTCTCGGCGCCCCCATGGTGTCTTCAGAAGGCTCCTGTGCAGCGTATTACCACTACGGTAGGCTGAAAATCGAACGGGCTGTCTCGCAGCCCGCTTGACAATGGCGCAAGATCCCTGGAACCACTTCTGAAGTTCAGCTAGTTTCGCCTTCACCCGGTTTCTTCTTTTCTGAAAAAACTCTATCATGCACCATTCGCAAATGTGCTGAATGCGCGACATCTCCCAAAAGATAAAAACCCTCAGAACCGCTGTCGCAAAGGCGACGATCAAGGTCTCACCAAAGACCATCGATCTTATGCGTCGCGGCAAAATGCCCAAGGGGGACCCGTTTCCGGTTGCCAAGGTAGCTGCCATCCAGGCGGCAAAAAACACAAGCCAGATCATTCCATATTGTCACCCTATCCCCGTTGATTTCGTGGATTGCCAATTCAAGACCGGGAAGAACACCATCGAAATCATCACCACCGTGAAAGCGATTTACAAAACCGGTGTCGAAATGGAAGCCCTCACAGCTGTATCCGTCGCTGCCCTCACGGTCTATGATATGGCCAAAGCGGTTGATGAGACAATGCGAATCACGAGCATATCACTGGTAAGCAAAAAAGGCGGCAAATCGGATTTCGTAGGAAAACCAGGAACAGGCTTAAAAGCTGCAGTCCTCGTGTTGTCTGATTCCGTCTCCAGCGGAAAGAAAAAAGATACCTCGGGGAAACTGATCGTGGCCAGACTCAAGGAATATGGAATCAAAATCATAGACTACCGGGTGGTTCCCGATGACACCGCGACGATACAGAAACTTCTGCTTCAGTATGCCGACAGAGATAAAGCTGATTACGTAATCACCACAGGAGGAACCGGGGTAGGACCGCGAGACTTCACGCCGGAAGCAACGGAGCGGGTGATCGAGCGTGAAATCCCGGGCATTGCCGAGACATTGAGAGCCTACGGCCAGGAACGCATGCCATTCTCGATGCTTTCGCGGGGGAAAGCCGGAGTTCGTGGACACACACTCATTGTCAATCTGCCTGGATCTAAAAAGAGCGTAGAGGAATCGTTGGCAGTTCTCCTGCCCGCAATTCTCCATACGACGAGAATAACGCAAGGCGGTGGACACTGAACATGTTTGTGAAACTTTTTCAGAAAGGAGCGACTCATGCGTAGAACTCTTGTTGTGCTTTTCGCGGCATTGTTTCAATGTGCCACAGCTTTTCAGGAGAGCGTTATTTCGGGAAAACTCCTCGGCTATGATGGCAAGCCGATGGCCATGGCACATGTACACCTCATGAAAATAACAAGCCCCAAGCCGATTGCTTCGACAGATGTGTCGAAGGAAGGAAATTTCACGATTTTGACAAAGGAAAAAGGTCTCTTTTTCCTTCATTGCACCGGAGTTGATCATTTGGAATACCGGGCGCTCGTGTTCATCGAGAAACCCGGGCCGGTATCTCTCGAGGCGCGCCTGAGCACATACAAGTATGTTGACGAGCTGAAAGATGTCAAGATCATCGGGGACTTTAATAATTTCGATTTTGGAAGCGCGAAGCCGATGACCAAATTGGAAAACGGCACGTACCAAGCAGAGTTTGAAACGAAAGCAGACAAGTTCAAGTATCAGATCTGGAGCGTTGAAGCCACGCAACGGAGTATCAACGGAACCCAGTCTGAAGCCTTCGAATATGACAACGGAGGAGACTATCAATCCGTTGTGGCACCGAAAGACGGAAAAGCGACGATCGTCTTCGACCCGAAACGGCTCGTCCGAAGCGAATCCGAGCCTCAGGTCCGTTTCACCGACGGAAATAAAAGGAGGCAAGGGCTTGCAAATCTTCTCGGCGAAATGACCCGACGAGGACGACTCTTCACTCAGGCAATTGCCACCCATCGAGCGTCCGGCAAAGATATGAAGGACTTCAAGTATGATTGGTCAAAGGAAGTTTCATCGGTGGCGACGAGAATACAAAAGGAGCAGGACCCATTCCTTCGTCAAATGTTGTTCCTTTGCTACTTACAGCTGAGCCAGATGGGAGCAAAGCTCGAAGCAGAGTATGGGAAGATGGCCTTAAACGATATTCCTCCGGATTCACCCTTGTGGCCGTTGAACCCCTT
The DNA here is from genome assembly GCA_031406095.1 of Ignavibacteriales bacterium. Lineage (GTDB taxonomy): Bacteria > Bacteroidota > Ignavibacteria > UBA10030 > UBA10030 > JANOGR01. The sequence goes on along the minus strand of JANOGR010000198.1, from coordinate 7,762 downwards.
CGGAATCAGCGTTGCGGCAAAGCTCTCCGGCGAGCCCGGGAAGTTTGACGAATATTTTAATGCGGTTATTGAAAAGCAATCCGAGAAAGAGTGGTTAGCCAACGTCGTTTTCAATGAAGTGATGTCCGCCAAGTTCAGGAATGACAAGGAGAATCTCAAAAAGTATTACAATATCCTCATGGAGCGATTCGGCGATACGCCCATGGCTAAAATGGCAAAGGAACGGATCTCGATCGAAAGTAACATCGAGGTGGGAAAGACGGTGCCGAAGTTCTCCTTTGTCTCTCTCGACGATCCGAAGACGACGTTTTCCGAAACATCGTTTCAAGGAAAAACCCTTTTGATCGACTTCTGGGCAGTGTGGTGTGGACCGTGCATCGCTGAGATGGAGAACCTTCACAAAGCGTACGAGCGATTCAAACCCAAAAACTTCGAAATTCTCAGCTTGTCGTTCGACCCAAAACCGGAAGATGTAGCCAAGTTTCGCCGGGCCAAATGGAAGATGCCTTGGGCACACGTGTTTGTAGAAAAAGGGTTTGAGAACGAAACTTCGAGGCAGTTCGAAGTCATTGGCATTCCGAGGCCAATCCTCGTCGACGGAAACACAGGGAAAATCCTCGCCATGGAAGGCGATTTGCGCGGTGAGAATCTGGAGAAAACGCTCAAGAAATTCCTGGACTCCAAATAAGGTTCGGTCAAGTCTCATGATAGATCCCGTTCTTTCAGAACGGGATTTTTTTTGCCCATGTGGAAGCAAAGTCGAAGGTTTTTCTGGTGGTGTCTTACTTTGGTGCGGTCAGGACTTTCGTCCTGACCGAAACGCTGTCTGTGTCAGGAGGAAACTCCTGACACCACTTACGGGCCAAACAAAATTGAGATACTGTTTTTCTGGCGAGGTGAGAGTTTTTTCTGTATCTTCCAAAGCTCAATTTCCAACCAAAGTTACTCGGAATGCCCAAGCGAACCGACATTAAATCCATCCTGATCATCGGGTCGGGACCCATTGTGATCGGCCAAGCCTGCGAATTCGACTATTCCGGGACGCAAGCCTGCAAAGTCCTCCGGCAGGAAGGATACCGTATCATCCTGATCAACAGCAACCCTGCCACGATCATGACAGACCCCGAACTTGCCGATGCGACGTACATCGAGCCGATTACGCCAGAGTTTGTCGAAAAAATCATTGAAAAAGAGCGGCCGGATGTCATTCTGCCGACGATGGGGGGACAAACAGCCCTCAACACCGCGGTATCGTTGGCGGACAGCGGGGTTCTCAAGAAATACAATGTCGAGCTGATCGGCGCAAAGCTGGAAGCCATCAAGAAAGCCGAGGACCGCGAGCTGTTTCAGGAATCGATGAACCGAATTGGGCTCCAATCCGCAAGAGGCGGTTTCGTCCATTCGTATGAAGAGGCGGCGAAGGTAGCGGAGGCCATCGGCTTTCCCATCATCATTCGCCCATCCTTCACTCTGGGCGGAACAGGCGGCGGGACGGCCTACAATACTGAAGAATTCCGTGAGAAAGTTATCCACGGGCTCACCAGCAGCCCCATCAACCAGGTACTTATCGAGGAGTCGGTGATCGGGTGGAAAGAGTACGAGTTAGAAGTAATGCGTGACTTGAAAGACAACGTCGTCATCATTTGTTCGATTGAAAACTTCGACCCGATGGGTGTGCACACGGGCGACTCCATTACGGTGGCTCCCGCGCAAACATTGACGGACAAGGAATATCAGACGATGCGCGATGCGGCGAAGAAGATCATACGGGAAATCGGCGTTGAAACAGGCGGCTCGAATATTCAGTTCGCCATAAACCCGGAAACAGGCCGCATGCTCATCATCGAAATGAATCCGAGAGTCTCCCGGTCCTCGGCGCTGGCCTCCAAGGCAACCGGTTATCCCATCGCAAAAATCGCCGCGAAATTGGCTGTCGGATATACTCTCGATGAAATCCCCAACGACATTACAAAGCTCACGCCGGCCTCCTTTGAGCCTACCATCGACTACTGCGTCGTCAAGATTCCCCGATGGGACTTTGAAAAATTCAAGGGAGTCGACGATACGCTTGGCGTGCAAATGAAATCCGTCGGTGAAGCCATGGCTATCGGCAGGACTTTTAAAGAAGCCTTCCAGAAAGCACTCCGCTCGCTCGAGCAAGGCAGATTCGGGCTTGGGGCCGACGGGAAGGATCTCATCGATGTGAGAGGGCTACCGGACCGAAAGCGGACCGAATGGCGCAAGAAGGTTTTAGACAGACTGAAAATGCCCAAACCCGAGAACGTTTTCTACCTTCGCTATGCCTTCCAGCTTGGGTTTTCCATTGACGAGCTGTACCATGTAACGAAAATCGACCCATGGTTCCTTCACAATATCAAACAGATAGTCGATGTCGAGGAAGAGTTGTATGAATACAGGGTCTGACCTTTTTGATGATATTTTTCTGAGTTCACAACAGGAGCAGCCATGAGTACGCTTTTTTCTTTTCTCACATTTTTTTCCGTCGCGCTTTCCGATACTGGGTCGTACGCCAACGTGCCGCCGGATCGCCAGTCCCTTCTGAACGCCGAAGGGATGGGAATGGCAAGTTATGCGGAGATGAACGGCTATCCCGGTCCGAAACACGTCATCGAGTTGAAGGATCAGCTTGGCCTTACAACGGATCAATTGAAAAAGACGGACGGACTTATGAAGGGAGTCGAACTTTCTGGCAAGCTGACCGGGCAGGAAATTGTCCGGGAGGAGGAGGAGCTCTACAAATTGTTCGAGGACGGCAAAGCCAATGACAGGACGGTCCGGGCCGGTGTCGAGCGAATCAGCAAGTTGAGGGGTGAGCTGCGTTTCATCCATCTGCAGGCCCATGTCAAGATGAAACAAATCCTCTCGGCGAATCAAATTCAGCGTTACAACGAGATCCGGGGACATGGCAGTCACTAAGAAATCAATACCGCCCACCAAGGTTACGCGGGACATCCTGCTAAAAGCAAAGCAGTTCGGTTTTTCGGACCGTCAGCTTGCGCACATGTGGGGAACCAAGGAAAAAATTGTCCGGCAGCTGCGCAAAACACATGGAGTCCTTCCCGTCTTTAAGACTGTCGACACCTGTGCAGCGGAGTTTCAGGCCAGCACGCCGTATCATTACTCCACGTACGAGCAGGAGAACGAGTCCGTGAGGAGCGACAGGAAAAAAGTGATTATTCTTGGCGGCGGCCCAAACCGCATCGGCCAGGGAATCGAATTCGACTACTGCTGTGTCCACGGCGTCTATGCCCTCGCCGAAGAAGGCATCGAGACGATCATGATTAACTGCAACCCCGAAACAGTCTCGACCGACTACGATACGACCGACAAGCTGTATTTTGAGCCTCTGACGCTCGAAGACGTCCTGAACATTTGCGACCACGAACAGCCATACGGAGTCATTGTCAGTTTTGGCGGACAGACGCCTTTGAAAATCGCCAAGGCGCTCGAAGAAAATGGTGTGAAGATTCTCGGAACGTCGCCTGAAGGCATTGACATTGCTGAAGATAGAGAACGGTTCGGGGCGCTGCTCAGAAAACTGAAAATCTCGCATCCCAAGTATGGAACGGCATATTCCGTGAACAACGCGGTCCTCGTCGCAGAACAGATCGGACATCCGGTGCTCGTGAGGCCATCCTACGTGCTCGGCGGGCGGGCAATGGAAATTTGTTACAGTAATGAATCCGTTCGCGAGTACATGAAGAAGGCCGTTGACGTTTCGCCGGACCATCCGGTGCTCATCGACAAGTTTCTTGAAGATGCATTCGAGTATGACGTCGATTCCGTCTGCGACGGGAAGGACGTCATGATCGGCGGCGTGATGGAGCACATCGAGGAAGCGGGGATCCATTCGGGAGACAGCTCGTGCGTGCTTCCTCCCTACATGATCTCCGAAAAGAATTTTGAAGAAATGATCTCTTACACGACAAGACTTGCCAAGGCGCTGAAAGTCGTGGGCCTCATGAACATTCAGTTTGCCGTGAAAGAAGGAGTGGTGTATGTTCTCGAAGTGAATCCCCGGGCTTCACGCACCGTGCCGTTTGTGAGCAAAGCAACGGGAGTCCCTCTTGCAAAAATCGCTGCAAAAGTGATGGTGGGGAGGACGTTGGAGGAACTGGGTTTCAAGGACTACGATTTCAGGAAGGTGAAACATGTTTCCGTGAAAGAAGCCGTGTTTCCGTTTTCGAAATTCCCCCGCGTGCCCGTCTATCTTGGCCCGGAGATGCGCTCAACGGGTGAGGTGATGGGAATTGCGGAGAACTTTGGTACGGCCGTAGCAAAGGCCCAAATTGGCGCCGGCAACGCATTGCCGACGGAAGGACGCGTATTCATCAGTGTGAATGACAGCGATAAGAACGAGATCACGCTCAACATTGTGCGCGAATTTGTCCAACTTGGTTTCTCGATGATAGCTACGGAGGGGACAGCCAAATTTCTCAATGAAAATAGCATTTCGTGTGATAGTGTATACAAGGTCGGCGAGGGAAGGCCTAACGTCGTGGATGCCATCAAAAACGGGGAAATCCAGCTTATCATCAACACGCCGATGGGAGAGGTTTCCCGGTATGATGAATACGCCATAGGATGGGCGGCCATCGAGAACAAGGTGGCTTTTATCACAACGCTGTCCGCCGCATCGACCGCTGTGAAAGGAATTCAGAAACAGAAGGAGGGCGACCTCGGCGTGAAGAGTCTGCAGGAATATCTGGCAGAGATGACGTAGGGAGAACGTTCTTGTTATACTGTGTGTGACAGTATAGTCAGTAGTTAGGCACCTTGCCCTGGGTTGACATTCATCCATGATATGTATATATTATCGATATACAAAGAAACTGGATGCAGCTCCTCGAGAACATTTCTGGCTTCGATTGGGACAAGGCCAACAAGGATAAAATTTGGCACAGCCACCGAGTTACCTGGTGGGAGTGCGAAGAAGCCTTCCTCAATGTCCCAGTGTTCATTTTCCCGGATGTGAAACACTCTCACAAGGAGGAGCGTTACCATGCTCTCGGTAGGACAAATTCATCAAGGTTGCTGTTTATGGTTTTCAAATTGCGACTTTCCCATGTTCGAATGATCTCGGCACGCGACATGAGTAAGAAAGAAAGGAAGGTGTATCTTGAAAAAACTCAAGAAGTTGCCAAATCTTAACTCAGAACAAGACGTACGAGATTTCTGGGCCAATCATGACTCAACTGACTACATCGATTGGCCGAAAGCGAAGTTCGCCTTTTTTCCAAATCTCAAGCCATCTAGCAAGACTATTTCCATTCGGCTTCCTCAATCGCTACTGGAGAGTCTGAAGTTGTTGGCAAACAAACGAGATGTGCCCTACCAGTCGCTTATGAAAATCCTCCTCGCTGAAAAGGTGCAAGAGGCACTGCAGCTCGTAAAGAAGAAGGGGCAAGCTGCCTAACCAGTCGCTCCCGCCACACCGCCATCAAGATTGGCGGTCAGGCGCTCACGATGGGACTGCAAGAAAAATAGGAGTCCCATTCTGAGAGAGTGGCGCCAAAAGCGCCACGACCGAAGAATCTGATATCTGAGATTCAGATCCTTCACTCGGCCTTTTGCCTCGTTCAGGATGGGGATTGGGGATTTAGGATGGGCGTCGACTTTTTCTTCGCATCCTTCCTGCAAATGCCGCTATCAAAATCGGCGGGCGTCGACAAAGGAGGTCGCGGTAACAGGCAAGCTGACCCGCCATTAAGATAGGCGGGCAGGCGGTTCAAAAAAAGGAATGCAATAATCATGCAAACTAACACAGTTACCACAGAAGGAATCAAGATCACCGTCCGCCCGGTGTATCTGGACACCCAATCGGACGCATTGGCGCGGAAATTCACGTTTGCTTATTTTATCCGGATCGAAAATACAACCCGCGAGCGCGTCCAGCTTCTCAGAAGACATTGGTTCATTCACGATGGAAACGACGATGTGAAAGAAGTCGAGGGCGAAGGCGTCGTCGGGAAACAACCCGTCATCATGCCCGGAGAATGGCACGACTACAACAGCTTCTGCGTACTCGAAACGATGGAAGGATTCATGGAGGGAACGTATTTGATGCAACGGAAAACCGGAGAACAGTTTCGAGTCAAGGTGCCACGATTTACGCTTCGAGCCGCTGCGAATTAACGCAGAAACGACTGCTCTGAGCCGGAATTCAAACCCCACCCTCAACTTTGTCATGCCCGCGGATTTCGCGTTTTTTGCGTCCGCCGTTTTTTTGGCGGATCAGCGGGCATCCAGAACCCGAATCCCTATTGTCACTCGCAATGGCTTGAGCTAGGGGCTAAGTTCAAACTCGTTCTGGATTCCCGCTTAAGACGTGCGGGAATGACAGACAAAAAATGAGAATTGTCACTCCCGCGGATTGTAAGCGGGAGTCCAGAAGCAGAATCCTATTGTCACCAGATCGAACCCGATCTGGATTCCCTGTCTGCATCAAAGCTCATGTAAGGCTGGCAGGCGTCTTTCCGCCAAAGGCGGGAATCCGCCTCATGCGGAAAAATCCTACGGAATAACATCCCTTTTTAAGAAAATCCAATTTTCAAAGGCCCTCTTTTCTTGACTTTTTTCCGCATTTGCCTTAAATTAAAGCGTTAAAGGACTTATCTCCAATAATGCTTTAAGCTCCACACATAACACTCTTGGAATGAGGACGTATTTGGAACTGAGGGTTCAGAAGGGTTGGAATCGTCTTATGATCAGGAGCCTCTACTTTTCGCTCTTTCTCGCACTTTCTCCCATCGCATCCGCTCAACCGGCTTCAGCTCAACTAGCCGAGGAGCAGGACTTCGTATTTGCATCGAGCCTTTTCAAAGACGGTGTCTATCAGCTCGCGGCAGAGCAGTTTGCGAAATTCCTGAAAAAGTATCCGACCAGCCTCAAACTTGCAGATGCGGCATTTCTGAAATGCGAATGCTCGTTTCAATCCGGGCAATATGCTGAGGCGGCCGCAGGGTTTAGCCGCTTTGTGAAAGAACATCCGAGTTCACCTCTGACAGCGGACGGTTTCTTCCGGATCGGCGAGTCCAACCTCAAACTCAAGCGCCCGAGTGAAGCCATTGCTGCGTTCAAAGTCGTAACTGATCGTTTCGGCGAAAGAGATCTGGCGGGAGAAGCGGCGTACTGGATTGGCGAGGCATACATCAAGAGCGATGACGAGAACAACGCCCTGAAGTATTATTCGCTCGCGTATGAGAATTACCCGAAAAACAAGCTTCGCGATTATGCACTCTATTCGATGGGCTGGACCTACCAGCACAAATCCGATTTTGCGAAGGGTATTGAATCTTACCGGCGACTCATCACGGAATTTCCGGAAAGCAAGCTTGCCGCATCCGCAAAGGTCCGGATTGGAGAGTGTTTGTTCTATTCGAAAGACTACAAGAGCGCTATCCAGGAACTTTCTAAGATGAGGGCGTCAATCCTGGAGCCCGCAGAGCAAGGCGATGCCGACTATCTCATAGCTGAAGCTCATTACGAAATCGGCGAATACCCGGCCGCTCAAACGAAGTATCAGGCATTCCTGTCGGTCCATCCCGACCATAAACTTGCCCGCGATGTCCATTATGCACTTGGGTGGACGTTCCTCAAACAGAAGGAGTACCAAAAAGCCGCCACGACATTCAACAAGCTTGTTGACGGAGCGGACGCTTTGGCTCATTCAGGGTTGTTCAGAAGAGGCACGGCCGAGAAACTGGCCGGGAACACCGGTGGAGCTCTGACGACGTTCGCA
>JANOGR010000133.1:0-11589 GCA_031406095.1 Ignavibacteriales bacterium | reverse complement strand
AATTCCTGTCGTGATGTTTGGCCGCGGAGCATACTAGTGGAAACAGGAAATGGAATGATGGAGTAATGGAATGAAAAAATGGAAAGTAACAGATTCCACTATTCCAAACATTCCAACATTCCATATCATCGCTAAACCTTCTCATTCCAACATTCCATAACATCGTTAGACCATCTCATTCCCCCGAAGGGGTCCCTTTGGGACAGTATTCCAACCCTCGCCTAAGCGAGATCCGATGTCATCGTGATGCAATACACTAAATATCGCAACGTCAACCGAGGTTACATGAAGCTTGAAGTATGGAACGAAGCGATGGCGCTTCTGAAGTTAGTACATGGAATGACTGAGAGTCAATCCAAAACTCATTTCAGGCTCACTTCGCAGGTGATCGATGCAGCACAGTCCATTTCTGCTAACATAGCCGAAGGTTATTGCCGTCGCACAATAAACGAATATCTGCAATACCTAAATGTTTCCTTGGGTTCAACGGGCGAAGTAATGACGAGAATGATTGGATTCAGAAACTTGGACCTTATAAACGAAGCTGACTTTCGCAAATTTGACGAAAGCCACTTTTCTATGGAAAACAAGCTTCTTGCCCTTGTAGCATCTCTTCAAAAAAAACGCAAGGAAGGAACGTGGGAGGAAGAATTAAAACAGCCGGACGTGAAAAGAGAGGAGTCAAAAGGCGGCGCATGAACCAATGAAAACAAGTCAAGCGTGATGAGTGCTGGTTGATATTGCTCAAGCAGATTCTTATATTTGATCAAAGCTCAACGCGAAAACAATGGCAAGATTAAGAAGGAATTCAAGGCAAAACCAAACACAACTTCCGCTCTACGTCGAGAAAGATGAGGACGGGTTTTACGTCGTGGAATGTCCATTATTTGAGGGCTGCTACACTCAGGGCAAAACTCTCGACCAGGCCTTGAAGAACATCAGAGAAGTGATCGCATTGATCCTCGAAGAAAAAGAAAGCCGCAAGATTCTACATTCCTACAGACCCCGCGAGATAAGCCTGCACACCATCACGGTGTAGTTGATGTCGCGCCTCCCTGTCCTTAAGGGACGAGAAATCATCGCAGCCCTCCAAAAGATCGGATATGTTCAAAGCCGTCAGCGGGGCAGTCATATTCGTCTGGAGTGTCCTGGCAAAAAATCCATCACAGTACCCAATCACGTTGTGGGTCGGGGCCTCCTGAGAAAGATCCTAAGGGACGCTGAACTGACGACGGAAGAGTTTGGCCAATTATTGGATTGATGGAGTAGTGGAAATCGGAAGTGGGAGTCGCCGATTATTGGATATCCAATATCGAGTGTTTAATGCCCAATGATGAAGGCGGATTTCGGATTGATGCAGTAACAAAAGCCCTCACGTTTACTGAAGCAAAATCCCGAACCACCATTTGAAGATATTGGATCAATGTTGTAACTTGTTGCATTCCGAAAGGCACCGACAATGATTCCACAAAAAAAACGATACATAACCGACCAAACCGGCAAGCGTGTCGGCGTGGTGCTCGATATTCAGACATTTCAGAAAATGGAAGACGAGCTTGACGACTACTACTCCAGGCGAGCATACGAAAAAGCAAAACCGGGGACGGATGCAGAAATCAAGCGGGGAGATTTTGTCACCATCGAAGAGGTGATATCCAGGCGCGGTGACCGAAAAGTTCGACGGCGCAACGGAAAAGCCGGATGAGCTATCGCGTCCTCATCCCAAAAAGTGTCCACAAGCAAATCAACAAGCTACCCTCCTCTGTTTCTGAGTCCGTAATTTCCAAGCTGGAAGCCTTACAAGAGAACCCCAGGCCCGCCGGAAGTCTGAAGATGCGCGGTAGCGAAGGCTGGCGCATACGTCTCGGCGATTATCGCCTCATTTTTGATATCGACGATAGACAAAAGCTCGTTGTGGTGCGACGCGTCGGGCATAGGCGTGAAATCTATCGATAATCGTGAAATGAATTGTTCGCTTTCTCTGGACTGTTGTTTCCGAAGAATATGTCCCTGCTGTTCGACCTCGAAATACTCTTCGCCACAATTCCTGTCGTGATGTTTGGGAGAGTGGAGCACGTTTGACGTTCCAGTTTGCTTCTGTCCAGAATTCTGTCTATATTGAAGTTCAAAAAAGGATAACCTATGAGTGTTATTACTCTACCAGTCACCGAAGCAAAGCAACGGTTTACCGAAATCGTCAGGGGGGCAGAAAAATACTTTGACCGCTATCTCGTGACGAAGAATGGAAAGGAAGCTGCAGTGCTGATGAGCGCCGAGGAGTATGAAAACCTCCTTGAAACGCTGGATGTTCTCGCCAACAAAAGGGAGGTGCGTGCCCTTGCAGAGGGTTCCGCTCAAGCCAAGCGCGGGCAGACCACTTCGATCGAAACGTACCTGACGCAGAAGGAACGATCCCGCAACCGCACGAAGCGTTCTTGACCGTCGAGCTTACCAGGCGAGCCGCCAAAGACCTTGATGGTCTGAAACGAGCTCAACCCACCGTTTTCAAAAAACTCCTTGCAAAGATTCAATCTCTCAAAGAGAATCCAAAGGCCGGAAAGCCTCTTGTCGGACCTCTCAAAGGCCGATGGTCGCTACGAGTTGGCGATTACAGGATCCTCTACGAAATCACACGGGAGACGGTTGTGATTCTCACCGTAAATCATCGCCGGGAGGTCTACAGATGAAGAATGGTGGAATGGGCGTACGAGCTTAAACAAGCGAAGAGTGAAGGGTAAAGAGGCGTGGAGGAAGTGTTGGTCTTACTCCTGCAGCTCGCTTCTGTGTAGTCCGCACCTCATCCATGCTTTCTATACTTTGCCGCAATTAGTTTCTACTTTTCGAGTAAATCTTATGCAGCCTAAACGATATATTGTATGGTCAAAGCAAGACCTTGACTTGGATGATCGGTTCCAGAGGGAGTGGTACATCCAGCAGGTGCTCACCCACGGCCGCGCCGAGGATGTTTCAGCCTTTCCATGGATTGAAATCAAGGATCTGCTGCCAACACTACAACTGCCCGAAGATGTGAAGTCGCTCTGGAAGCATTATTTTTATGATGAAAGGTAAGGGAATTCTCAGTGCATTTCAGAAACAAGTTTTGCTCGCCTTTGTCAACCTACCGGATTCAAACCGCTTCTACCTGACAGGCGGGACAGCCCTGAATTTTACTTCGGCCACCGATTGTCGTTTGATTGAAACTTTTTTACTTCCGACCAGTCTCTCATAAGCCCTTTTTCGCGCCTTTTTGAGCTTGAAGGTGCAAAACTTCTTCCGCCGGCATCGATTGTGAAACCCATCAGGCGGTTCGCCACTTTTGCTGAATGTGAGGTCGGAAATCGAGATGAAAAAGTGCGAGTCCAATTTGCTTACGATTCGCCCTTTGGATTTCAAAAGCCGGAAGAATCAGAGTTTGGTGTGATGGTGAATGGCGTTGATGATATCTACGTCGATAAGCTGCTGGCTTTCTATGGGCGGGCGGAGGCACGGGACGCTGTTGATCTTTTTTTCATTTTGAAAACCAGGGACCCTGAAGAGTTGTTCCGTCTCGCTGCACAAAAAGACCCGGGCTTCGATCTTTATTGGTTTGCGGTGGCCCTCGAAAAAGTGAGGAAATTCCCGGATGAAATGAAACGCTGGCCTGTCACGATGCTTGCGAACATCGACGCTCTTGAGCTGAGAAACTCCTTTTCGCAACTCTCCGTCCAGATCCTGAATAAGATACGACCGAAATCCTAGGTCGTTTTCACTCTGATCAGGCACTCTATCAACGACTAGAAGGCGATTCGTCTCCCGGTTTCGAAGATACAGATCAAAAGCAACACACCCCTCCCGAAGAAACAGGAGAGTATCCCCCCCCCGCCAGACCCGCCCGAACGACGTGGTCGGGCGGGCTGGTCGCCCTCGCACTTGCTATCGCGCTAGAGGGGACTTGATGTGATTATACAAATCCAAGCTAAAAACGTCCCCTCTCGAAAGTAGGCACGAGCGATGAGAGAGGGGAGCAGAGGCGTGCCCGCCTTCCAGTACAATGGGGCAGGCGGGGGTGTGAGATCAAAGCAAAGACAAACACACCCTGCTGGAGACGCGATCAAGTTCCTCCCGCCACCTAATTTCTCATCGCGTGAGCAAACTGAGTGAATGTTTTGTGCTTGTCTTTGTGTGACGTATGTCTTACATTGACATAGAGAGGAGAACACGATGTCTAAAACTGCGATGATTAATGCGAGAATAGAGCCAAAGCTCAAGAATGAAGTCGAATCGGTCCTGCGTCGATTGGGGTTGAATACGGCCCAGGCAATCACCTTGTTTTTTCGGTATGTGCGCAATTATAGGGGATTGCCGTTTGACGTCAGGTTGCCTAATGCAGCTACGCGGCGGGCAATCGAGGATGCGAGGAAAGGCAACGTGAAAAAGTTTTCGTCTTTCAAGGAACTGGCCGAGGAGATGGATGACTAATGCCCCGCACAATCCGCTCGCTTGCAAGAACCAACCAGTTCAAAAAGGATTACAAGCGGTCGTTGAAGAGGGGTTGCGATGAGTCGAAACTCCAACACATCGTTGACCGTCTCGCAAAAGGGGAAAAACTCGAACACAGGCATCGAGATCACCCTCTTGTTGGATCGTACAACGATTGTCGAGAGTGCCACATAGAACCGGACTGGTTATTGATTTATCGAGTGAGTGAGACTGAGGTGATTCTCGTACGCACTGGGACACATGCTGATTTGTTCGAATGAAAAGGAGACAGGAGAACAAAACGAAATTCATGGAATCAGATTCTTGGTGTCTGAAAAGCGCTACTCAGTAATGACATGCGTTGCAGGGCGAATCGCCTCTTCGTTTAAGTATAAACCGTTGGGACATAGCATGCCGTGTCCTTACATCAAGCGATTCGCCCGACGATTTTCACGGAAAGAGCATCACACCCCTCGGGGAAGATACAAGGAGTTGAATCCCCTCGGTCCTTGCAATATGTTCAGGAATTTTGCAGATTTAGGCATTACAAAGATGGATTTGTGAATGAATGAAATAAATTTTCTTAGTCGAAGAAGCTCCTGAAGGTGGCTATGTTGCCCGTGCTCTCGGGGAATCTATTTTCACGGAAGCCGATTCATTAGAAGACCTTCGTCGGAGCGTTCGGGACGCAGTTGTGTGCCATTACGAAGAGGGAAAGCCGCCAAAGGTTGTTCGGCTGCACCACGTCCGTGAGGAAACTATCGCTGTATGAAGCTGCCCCGCGATGTCTCCGGCAGCACAAAGCTGAATAATAATTACACGAAGGATCAAATCATAGGCACGTAATCAGAATGACAATTAAACAGATTGAAGTCCAATTGCTCAAGTTAGACACAAAATCGCGGGCTCTGCTCGCGGAAAAGTTGCTGCACAGCCTCGATAAACTCTCCGATTCCGAAAACGAACAACTATGGGCCGAGGAGGCATTGCGACGCCATCAGGAGCTCATAGAAGGGAAGGTCACCTCACGTGACGCAAATGAAGTGCTCCATGATGTACGGAATGCTTTGAAATGACCCTTCGCACCTCCTTTCACCAGCCCCGTTAACGGGGCCAGTCAGCTGAACTGGAATTGAAAGAAGCTGCCCAGTACTACGAATCAGAAGTTCCAGGACTTGGAAAAGCGTTCGTTGACGAGGTTGAACACGCCCTAGAGCAAATATCCCTGCATCCAAAGGCCGCCCCCGTTATCCTGAAAGTTGTTCACAGGGCACTTATCCGCCGATTCCCTTACAGCATCATGTATTCAGTCGTGGCAGACACCATTCGCGTTCTCGCTCTGGCAAATCAAAAAAGGCGTCCGTTTTACTGGAGACTTCGAAAATAACATTATACGACCGAAATCGTAACTCGTTCATGTTGTTCGCGCTCTGCTCTATAAGTATTTTCCACTAATCACCCTTCACTATTCACCAATTACCAACCATCCTCTTCTTTTTCCCAATATTTCTGATTATCTTCCAACGCTCTACGATTCACCATTCACCAATCACTATTTACTTTTCTAGTTTTTTCGATGAAAATCTCCATAATCGGCACCGGTTACGTCGGTCTCGTCCAAGCCGCCTGCTTTGCGGACTCGGGCAACAACGTTCTTTGCATGGATATCGATGAAAAGAAGATAAACAACCTGAAAAAAGGCGTTATCCCCATCTATGAGCCTGGTTTGGAAGAAATGGTGAGGAAAAACACCGAAGACGGTCGTATGGAGTTCACGACGAACCTGAAGTCTGCCGTTGAAAAGAGCGACATTCTCTTCATCTGCCTGCCGACGCCTCAATCCGAAGACGGCGCAGCCGACCTGACACATGTCCTGAAGGTCGCCGAAGATATCGCCGAACACGTCAATAACGACAAAATCGTCGTCAGCAAGAGTACGGTTCCTGTTGGGACGGTGGACAAGATTCGTCAGATCATCCGCAAACACACAAAATACGAGGTTGAAGTTGTTTCCAACCCGGAATTCCTCAAAGAAGGAGCCGCCATACAAGATTCACTCAAACCGGACCGGATCATCCTCGGGACGAAGAACAAAAAAGCCATTGCCGTTCTTACTGAGTTGTATGAGCCGTTTGTGCGCACGGGCAATCCTATCCTCATCATGGACGAGCGAAGCGCTGAAATGACCAAGTATGCCGCAAACGCGTTCCTGGCCACCAAGATTTCCTTTATGAATGAGCTTGCAAACCTTTGCGAACGCGTGGGGGCGGATATCGATATGGTTCGGCGGGGGATGGGGAGCGATCCCAGGATCGGCCAGCAATTTCTCTTTGCAGGCGTTGGCTATGGTGGATCATGCTTCCCCAAGGATGTGAAGGCGCTTGTCAAAACGGCACATGAGCATGAATACGAGCTCAAAATCCTCCGAGCCGTGGACGAGGTCAATGAGAAACAGAAAAAAGTGCTTCTGAAAAAAGTGAACCGTTATTTCAACAATCAGCTCACTGGTAAGACGATTGCAGTTTGGGGACTCGCTTTTAAGCCTCAAACGGACGACATGAGAGATGCGCCGTCCGTGGTGGTGATTAACAGTTTGTTGGAAATGGGAGCAAAAGTGAAGGCGCACGACCCGGTGGCCATGCCACGGGCGAAGGCGCTTCTCGACGGCAAACTCGACCTCGTCGACACGAGCTATGAAGCCCTCAAGGGAGCGGATGCGCTTCTTATTGTTACAGAGTGGAACGAATTCCGACGCCCTGATTTTGAAAGGATGAAGAGCCTCATGAAAAAACCTGTCATCTTCGACGGCAGAAACATATATGATCCCAAGGAGATGAAGGAAAAGGGATTCATCTATTTCGGAATTGGCAGAAAAGGTGAATGACTACCTCGGTCGTCACCGGCGGAGCCGGTTTTCTCGGTTCGCATCTCTGCGACCGCCTTCTTGCCGAGGGCCACTCTGTTATCTGCATCGACAACTTGATAACGGGAAACACCGCAAACATCTCTCATCTCTCCGGTAATTCCCGCTTCAAGTTCATCCAATATGATGTAACGAATTATCTGTTTGTCGACGGAAAAGTAGATTTCATTTTCCATTTCGCTTCCCCCGCAAGCCCCATCGATTATCTCAAATTGCCCATTCAGACACTCAAAGTCGGCTCGCTCGGGACACACAAGGCATTGGGGCTCGCGAAAGCAAAAGGAGCGAGGTTTCTCCTCGCTTCGACATCGGAGGTTTATGGTGATCCATTGGTTCACCCGCAACAGGAATCCTATTGGGGCAACGTGAACCCCGTGGGACCCCGCGGCGTCTATGACGAAGCGAAAAGATTTGCAGAAGCGATGACGATGGCGTATCACAGGTATCACAAAGTCGACACACGCATCGTCCGGATTTTCAACACGTATGGCGAAAGGATGCGGATTGAAGACGGAAGGGCGATTCCGGCATTCATGTCGCAAGCACTGAGAGGCGAAGACGTTACGGTGTTTGGCGATGGCACCCAAACCCGTAGTGTTTGCTATGTTTCAGACCTGATCGACGGCATCTACAAGCTCATGATGTCCGATTACAAAGAACCCATGAATATCGGCAACCCGGAAGAGATCACGATGTTGGATTTGGCAAAGGAGATCATTGCTTTAACTGGGAGCAAGAGCAAGATTGTGTTCAGAGATTTGCCCGTGGACGACCCCAAGATCCGTCAGCCGGATATCACAAAAGCACAGAAAATTCTAGGCTGGCAGCCAAAAGTCGCACGAACCGAGGGGTTGAAAAGAACAATGAAATACTTTCAAGAGAAGCTTCACATCGTCGCATAACGTGGAACAAAACAGGGAGTCGAAATTGACCAATCCTCTTGTCATTCCCGCACGTCTTAAGTGGGAATCCAGAACGGGTTTGATCATAGACCTTAGCCTAAGCCATTGCGAGTGACAATAAGATTCGGGTTCTGGACTCCCGCTTAGAATCCGCGGGAGTGACAATTTTTCTTTCTTGTTTGTCATTCCCGCACGTCTTAAGCGGGAATCCAGAACGGGTTTGATCATAGACCTTAGCCTAAGCCATTGCGAGTGACAATAGGATTCGAGTTCTGGACTCCCGCCTGCCTGTCCGGTAGGCAGGCTTAGAATCCGTGGGAGTGACAAAGTCCTCAAATGTCATTCCGTCGGATTTTAAGACGGAATCCAGAACGAGTGCGAGCTTAGCCTTAGCCTGCGTCGAAATCGAGGGATTTAAAAACGCATGCCATTCTGAGTCCGTTCTTTGGACGAACCTGCCCGCCTCATAGAACTTTAGGGCAGGCTCGCCTAAGTCCTTCGGACGTCGGCGAGCAGGCGGGGAATGTGAGCACCCGTGAATCAGAATTCGCTCCGTCAGAATGTGAATCAGAAGGGGCGAATCACAACAAGAACATGTGTACTCTGTAGGAGCGTTCAATTGGACGCCCCTACAGAGCGATTCGCCTGACGAGGTCACGGATAAAAATCAAAAAGATAACACACCCCTCCAAGAAAACACCAGAAGTGAATCCCCTCTCGCTGGGCACCTGCCACCGCTCATAGAGGGGACTTGTTCTTCGAAAGCACAAAAGAAATCAGGTAACGCTTTGGTTGAGCTAAGGCAAGAGTGAAAGAGGATGTAGGAGGGCGTCGAAATCGACAAACCCTTTTGTCATTCCCGCATGCTTTTAGCGGGAATCCAGAACGAGTATTATCCTTGCCTCTAGTTTTCGTGACGAGAATCAATAGGATTCGGGTTCTGGACTCCCGCCTGCCTGTCCGGTAGGCAGGCTTAAAATCCGCGGGAGTGACAATGGTTTTTTGTTATTTCTTTTCTAAAAAGAAATGGACACCCCTGCGGTAGCAGATAAAGTGTCGTCAAAAGTTAATAACAATGAAAGAATTCTCCTTCATAGTGCCCACCTACAACGAAGAGCGCTACATCGATAAATGCCTGGCGTCGATTGCAAACCAGAATTATGATCGATCGAAATACGAAGTCATCGTCTCCGATTCTTCTTCGACCGACAAAACAGCCAACATCGCCCGCCCGCGAGTCGACCAATTTGTCACGACAGACAAAAGAGGTATTGCTCATGGCCGAAATCTTGGCGCTCAACATGCCTTCGGAAAATTCCTCGTTTTCGTCGATGCCGACGTGATACTCGAAAAAGAATTCCTGGCAGAAATTCAGCGCTCCTTCACGAATGAACAAGTTGTCGCTGTTACCGGAGTTCCGTCTCCTATGGATGGCAAGCTTCTCCAGCGCTGGACATACCACGGCACGTATTTTATTGTCCGTGCGTTCAATGCTGCAAGACTACCGTTTTATCCAGGGATTTGCGTTGCTTACAGGCGGAACGTTTTCGAGAAGTGCGGAGGGTTTCGCGAGGATTTTGGGATCGTCGAAGACCTCGACCTCACCAAGAGGGTTTCAAAGCACGGTAAATGCGTCGTAAACCCGAAAGCAAAGGCGCTTGTCTCAACCCGGCGGCTCGACCGCTTCGCGTTCTCGACAGCCGTGTTCCACATTTACAACCACCTCCGGTACCTCCTTACCGGCACCGCTGCCAAGTATTATCCCAAACAGGAAGAGATTCATTCCCCGCTGGATTTGTGGAGAATCAATCGGTAGCGTCTGATTTACTTTCCAGAGTCAAAGACAACACACCCCTCCTGAGAAACGGGAAAGTATCCCCGCTCGAGTGACAATGGGTTTCGGGTTCTGGATGCCCGCTTAAAATCCGCGGGCATGACAATCTGGTTTTGTGAAATGGGGACCCCGCGGTAGCGGATCAAGACGATGAATAAACAAAGAGAGGCTAGAGAGATGTGAGATCAAAGCCAAAACATCACACCCCTCCAGAAGAAACGGATATGTATCCCCTCTCTCCATCACGCGTGCCATCGCGTAAGAGGGGACTGGTTTCATTTCTCTCCGCCTTCAATTTTCCCCTCTCGTGTGTGGGTATGCGCGTTGAGAGAGGGGTGTAGGGGTGTGAGACCCAGGCTTGAATACATATTGAGAGAATCCGCACTCCAATTTCCTTGATTCTACGGCATCTTTTTGCAATTTTGGTCATGTATGAAAACTGTTCGTTGCGCCCTTATCTACTGCATTTCTTTCGCCGCATCCGGCCTCGCTTTTTCCCAATCCACCCACATGCCCACGACTCATGAGGTTTATCCTTTCCTTAAAAGGATGGAAGCAAAACAGCTTCTTAAGGGCTATCGTGATGCCGCACTGCCGCTTTCACGACGGCAATTGGCTAAAAACCTCCTGACTCTCGATTCAAAACGCGATTCCATGACCCGCTATGAACGTCGTGAATATGAGTTTCTCAAAGAAGAGTTCCAGTATGAGCTTTCCTTGTTACAAGGAGACCCCGAACCGAGTGAAATCCGTTGGCATTTGCTCTCTCAACCCATCACCGATGGAATCCTGAATCTGGACCTCAACTACGCGATTCGTTATCAGAAATCGGGCGACGACAAGATCAATTTTCGCGGACAAGGGTTGAAGATCTACGGGTACGCGTTTAAGGACGTCGGTTTCTACTTCAACTGGGTGGACTACCGTGAAAGCGGAAGCGGACTCGACGCGGCTAAACTCAACACTCCCGATAAAGGTGCAGTCTTAACGAAAAACATCGGTGATGTGATCGAATACAACAATATCGACGCCCAGTTGTCTTATCAACTGGGGTCGTTCGAATTTTCGATAGAAAAGCTGAGCAACCAGTGGGGCTTTGGCCGCAATGGCCGTGTTATTTTCTCCGATAAGGGGCCTTCCTACCCGCAAATCAAGATGCGTGTTCCTCTCAGCAATTCACTGGATTTCGTCTATTTCCACGCCGAACTCAACTCGAATGTTCTGGATTCTGTCAGGTCGTATCGCACATACTCCTCTTCGATGGCAGACTATTTCAGGCCGGTGAACCGGCCCAAATTTCTGGCTGCTCATCAACTGGAATTCACTCCGTGGGACGGTGTGGATATTTCCATAGGCGAATCGATCGTCTACAGCGACCGGGGACCGCTGTTCTTGTATCTCATCCCGGTCATGTTCTTCAAGGCGGGAGAGCACTATAACAAAGACCCTGACAATACGCAGGTATTTGGAAG
>JANOGR010000092.1:0-7059 GCA_031406095.1 Ignavibacteriales bacterium | reverse complement strand
TCGCTTCGAAGAGCCCCTTCGACTTTCAGGTCCGACTGAATGATCGAACGGATGCTCGCCACTTCCTCCTCCGATAAGTCTGCTATACGCTTGCCGGCATCCACCTTCGCTTTCTTGAGGATCGCGAGAGCGGTGGATCGGCCGATTCCGTAAATGTATGTCAGGCCAATTTCGGCGCGCTTGTTTTTTGGTAAATCGATACCTGCGATACGAGCCACTTGTTCGTTCTCCTTATCCCTGACGCTGCTTGTGTTTCGGGTTCTTGCAGATCACGCGAACGACACCCTTTCGCCTGATAATCTTGCAGTTCTCACACATTTTTTTGACCGACGATCGGACCTTCATCTTTTGAACCTTATTTATATCGATAGGTGATTCGACCCTTGCTCAGGTCGTACGGTGACATTTCAACAGTGACACGATCCCCCACGAGTATTTTGATATAGTGCATTCTCATTTTACCGGAGATGTGTGCCAGAATCTCGTGTCCGTTATCCAGTTTCACGCGAAAACTCGCGTTCGGCAGTGTCTCGGTAATGACTCCATCAACTTTGATCGGACCTTGTTTAGCCATGAACTCTATTGCGTCAGGATTTCAGGGTGGCCGTCGACAATGGCAATCGTATGCTCAAAGTGGGCCGAGGGCTTTCCGTCCTGCGTCACAATGGTCCATCCATCACTCAACACGTTCACCTTCCAATCTCCTGAATTCACCATGGGCTCAATCGCCAGCGTCATTCCCGTTTTCAATTTGACGCCGGTTCCTGGCTCTCCAAAATTAGGCACAGACGGCTCTTCATGAAGATTCTTTCCCACGCCGTGACCCACCAAGTCTCTTACCACCGAAAATCCATTTTTCTCGACATGCTCCTGAACAGCATGAGAAATATCATGAACCCTGTTGCCATCGACTGCCTGTTCGATTCCCTTGTACAACGACTCTTCCGTTATCCGCAGGAGCTTTTTCTTCTCCTCGGAGACCTCGCCGACGGCAAAGGACCACGCGCCGTCTCCGAAGTATCCTTCCTTCTTCACTCCAACATCCACGGACAGAATCTCTCCGTCACGCAGGATTTTCTTGCCCGGGATCCCGTGGACAACCTCAGAATCAACCGATGTGCAGAGGGTCGCCGGGAACAGGTTCTTCTTGTTGCTGCCGTAGCCCTTGAAGGCCGGTTCTGCATCGAACGACCGGATATACTCTTCAGCGATCCTGTCAAGCTCAAGCGTGGTGACACCCGGTTTCACATGCGCACCGACAAGCTTGAGAACTTCAGCAACAATCTTCGAACTCTGCCGAATACGCTCGATTTCGCGTTTCGATTTCAAATGCACCATCGACCATCGCTTAGAACCCGCGACGCCCCTTGAGCTTGCCACTTTTCATGAATCCATCGTAGTGCCGCATCAACAAATGCGATTCGACTTGTTGGAGCGTGTCGAGCGCTACGCCGACGATAATCAGCAAGCTTGTTCCTCCGAAGAACGAAGCAAAGCTGGGTGTCACTCCCATTTTGATCATGAACGTCGGCAGTATCGCAATCACCGCAAGAAACACCGAACCTGGCAGTGTAATCCTGGTCAGGATATTGTCCACGAATTCGGCTGTGTGCGGACCCGGCCGGATACCCGGGATGAACCCGCCCTGTTTTTTCATGGTGTCGGCGACATCCTTCGGGTTGAAGGCGATGGCCGTGTAGAAATACGTGAAAAAAACAATCATCAATCCGTAGATAATCGAATACGTCCATGATTCATAATTGAAACCGCTCGACAGGCTGGAAATGAAATCGCTGTCGGGAAAAAACGAGAAAACGATCTGCGGTATGAACATGATCGACTGTGCAAAGATGATCGGCATGACTCCCGCCGTGTTTACCCGCATCGGAATATATTGTGTGACTCCGCCATAGACCTTTCTTCCCACCACGCGCTTCGCGTATTGAACGGGAATACGTCTCGTCCCCTGGGTGACCAGAACGACACCCGCCACAATGAACGCCATGAGGACAAAAATGACGAGTTCGATGATAAGGTTTCGGGCGCCCGATGACACAAGTTGATACTCGTCCAGGAGGGCGGTCGGAAACCCTGCAACGATACCGATAAAGATGATCATCGAGATTCCGTTGCCGATTCCGCGTTCTGTTATCTGTTCGCCCAGCCACATCATGAAGATGGTCCCTGCCGTAAGAATGATGATGCTGCTCAGTGAAAAACCGAAACCCTGTACTTCCAAAGGCACAATCGGAAGGCCGCCTTCACCCGTCGTGTGCGTGAGCTTGACCACAACGCCGCTCGCCTGAAGCACGGAGATGAGCACGGTGCCGTAACGCGTATATTGGGTGATTTTCTTCCTTCCATCCTCGCCCTCTTTTTGGAGTTTCTGGAAGTAGGGAATCACCGCTCCGAGAAGCTGGATGACAATCGAAGCACTGATATACGGCATGATGCCGAGCGCAAACACTGCTGCGTTGCTGAACGCGCCTCCCACAAACAAATCATACAACCCAAAAATGGAACCTTCCGCGCTCCTGCGGATGGTATCGGCCAGCAGTTTCGCATCGACTCCCGGCAGGGTGACGTGTGCCCCAATGCGGATGACGATCAGCAGCGCCGCCGTAAAGATCAGGCGCTCGCGAAGTTCCTGAATTTTGAAAATGTTTGTGAAGGTCTCGCCTAACTTGCTCATGACCTACACATTATTGAGAAAGAACAGTCGCTTTTCCACCCGCCGCTTGAATTTTTGCCAGCGCAGATTTGCTGAATGCATGCGCGCTGACTTCTACCTTTGATTTGAGTTCACCGTCACCGAGAATCTTCACGGGTTTATTTTTTTTGGAAATCGCACCTGCTTTGTATAACGTTTCCGGCGTAATTCCAGAGCTTTGAATTTTCTTGGTTGAAACGAGCCGCTCGAGAGTCTCAACGTTCAAGACCTGCGATTCGACTCTGTTGCGAGGCGTGAAGCCGAATTTCGGGATCCGGCGCAACAACGGCATTTGGCCGCCTTCGAACCCTGGTCTGAACTTGGCGCCCGAACGAGAGCGCGCACCCTTGTGGCCTTTGGTTGCCGTGCCTCCATGGCCCGACCCTTGCCCGCGGCCGATCCGCTTGGTTTTTTTTCTGGAGCCCTTCGCTGGCGTAAGATTGCTCAGAATATTCTTGCCCATTTACTTCACCTCTTCAACTTTTACAAGATGCCGCACGGCGTTGATCATGCCTCTGATTTGCGGCGTGTCATTCTTGATAACCCAGTAATGGGGCCTTCCAAGACCAAGAGCTTTGATAGTACGCTTGGCATTCTCAAGCTGCTCAATGACACTCTTTGTCTGTGTTATTCGCAATTTTTTTGATTCAGCCATGCTCAGTCGCCCGTTTGAAACAGTTCATTCATCGTCATGCCGCGACGGTTGGCAACCGTTTTTGCATCTGTGAGACTCAGAAGGGCCTTCATGGTCGCTTTGACCACGTTGTGAGGGTTGGATGAACCCAGTTGTTTGGTCAGGATATCCTTGACTCCGGCAGATTCGAGAACAGCACGCACTCCACCGCCTGCAATGAGCCCCGTGCCCGGTGAGGCAGGTTTCAGAAGAACCTTCCCAGCGCCGAACTTGCCGATGACCTCGTGAGGAATCGTACCCTTCACCACTGTCACCTTCACGACGCTTTTCCTCGCATCATCTCCGCCCTTTGCGATGGCCTCTGCAACCTCGTTTGCCTTGCCAAGGCCGATTCCGACATGCCCGTTTCCGTCGCCCACCACGACCACCGCGTTAAAGCTAAACCTGCGTCCACCCTTCACCACCTTCGCAACCCGGTTCACGTGCACGAGCCGTTCCTTGAGTTCCAGCTCTCCAGCTTTTATTCTCTTCATGTCGTCTTTCTAGATTAGAATTTCAGCCCAGCTTCGCGGGCACCGTCGGCAACAGCTTTCACTCGACCGTGATAGAGATACCCGTTCCTGTCGAAAACAACCTCTTTAATATTTTTTTCAAGGGCCTTTTTCGCCGTCACAGCTCCCACCTTCTTGCAGATTTCCGTATGGGACTTCACGGCTTTCAACTCTTCACGCAGGTCTTTCGACACGGTCGACGAAGACGCGAGCGTCTTTCCACTCACATCATCGATAATCTGCGCATACACATGGTTCATGCTGCGATAAACAGTGAACCGTGGGCGTTCGGAAGTTCCGAAAATCTTCTTGCGGATTCTGGCTTTCTTCTTGAATCGTTTCTCAACTGTGTTTTTTCGAATCATAGCATTTCCCTTCGAAGCTACTTTGTACCAACTGTCGCAGCTGCCTTGCCGGCTTTTCGGCGGATGT
This sequence comes from Ignavibacteriales bacterium, assembly GCA_031406095.1. Lineage (GTDB taxonomy): Bacteria > Bacteroidota > Ignavibacteria > UBA10030 > UBA10030 > JANOGR01. The sequence goes on along the minus strand of JANOGR010000092.1, from coordinate 2,732 downwards.
ACTCGCCCTCGTACTTGATTCCTTTCCCTTTGTAAGGCTCGGGCGGGCGGAATGAACGGATTTTTGCCGCAACCATCCCTACGAGTTGCTTGTCCACTCCGGAAATCGTGATGCTCGTCTGCGTCGGCGCTTCTATTTTGATTCCTTTCGGCGGACCGAACACGATCGGATGACTGTATCCCACCTGAAGCTGGAGTTTTTGGCCTTTTATTTCTGCACGATATCCGACACCGACGATTTCAAGCTTTTTCGAGTAGCCTTCGGTCACCCCGATAACCATCGTTTGAATCAGTGCCCTCCACAAGCCGTGCAAAGAGCGATCATCATTGCTGTCACTCTGCCTGCTGACGAGCACTTCGCTGTCTTTCACTTCGACCTTGATGTTGGGATGAACTTCGCCCATCAACTCGCCTTTGGGTCCTTTGACGGTGACTGTCTGGTTCTGCGCGGAGACCGTCACGCCTTTGGTGATTTGAACAGGTTTTTTGCCGATACGAGACACTTCAGAATCTCCTTACCATATAAATGCCAGTACTTCACCGCCGACATTCTGTTTCCTTGCCTGGACGTCGGTCATGATGCCTTTGGAGGTTGATATGATCGCAACTCCCAGTCCTCCGAGCACACGTGGAAGGCTCTCCGCCGGGCGATACTGTCGAATGCCAGGTTTGCTCACGCGCCTCATGCCTCTGATAACGGGCCTGCCCTCATGGTATTTCAGGTTGATGCGCAGCAAACCCTGCTTGCCATCATCGAGAACCGTAAAATCCCCGATATACTTTTGATCCTGGAGGATCTGTGCCAATGCCTTTTTCATGATGGAGGCGGGAATATCCACACGACGATGCTTTGCCTTTGCAGCGTTTCGGATGCGTGTCAGAAAATCAGAAATCGGATCGGTAATCGGCATAGTTCTTTGTTGTTTGGTTGTTTTACCAGCTTGCCTTGCGTAGTCCCGGAATCTTTCCCTCAAGAGCCATGTTGCGAAGGCAAATCCGGCACAACCCGAATTTTCGATAAAACGCTCTTGGTCGTCCGCAGACGTTGCAGCGATTGTGCGATCGTACCTTGTATTTCGGTTTCCTCTTCGCTTTGACGACCATTGCAAGACGAGCCACGTTGACTCCTTACTTAATTATTCTTCGCTGTTTGAACCACTTCCTGACGTTTGACGAACGGCATCCCGAGCTCCTTGAGCAGTTCGTACGCTTCGAGGTCGGTTCCTGCAGTCGTGACAAACGTAATATCCATGCCGGCAACTCTTGTCACTTTGTCGACGTTGATTTCCGGAAAAATGATTTGCTCTTTGACTCCAATCGTGAAGTTGCCATGACCGTCGAACGACTTGTCCGAAATGCCTCGGAAATCACGTACACGAGGAAGCGCGATACTGATAAACCTGTCTAGGAACTCATACATCTTGGCACGTCGCAGTGTTACCCGGCACCCGATCGGCAAACCTTCTCGCAACTTGAAATTCGAAATCGCTTTTTTCGACTTGGTGACGGCTACTTTCTGGCCCGTGACCAATTCAAGCTCCTTCACAGCCACATCGAGCAGCTTCGGGTCCTGAGTGGCCTGCCCCACCCCCATGTTGATGGCGATCCTCTCGATTTTGGGCACTTCCATGACACTTGAATAAGAGAACCTTTTCATGAGCGAAGGAACGACATCTTTGCGGTAGCGGTCGTACAGCCGGGCAGGTACTCCTTTTTCTATGACGGTCTCCTGCTTCTTGCCCTTCGCTTCCGCCGCGCTTTTTTCAGGTTTTTTTTCCTGCTTCTTTTCCTGCTTCTTTTCTTGTGTCTTTTCTGGTTGCTTTTCTTTCGCCATGATTCTCTTTTTTCCTACTCTGTGGCTAGAACATTTCGTCGCATTGGCGGCACACCCGCATCGTTTTATTCTTTCCGCTTGTAGCGTCTTTGACGTGAGCATGTCCAACCCGCGTGGGCTGCGCACACTTAGGACACACCACCATCACATTCGAAGCATGGATCGGTGCTTCCTTTTGGACAACGCCTCCCTGGGGGTTCTTTTGAGACGGTCGCGTGTGACGCTTCACCATATTGACATTCTCAATGACAAGGCGATTCTTTTCCGGAAACACCTTGAGGACTTTTCCCTGTTTGCCGAGCGCATTGCCGGCAACGACGAGAACTTTGTCATTCTTATGTACATGTAAGCTCTGTGCCATACTCAAAGGACTTCCGGTGCTAGTGAGACAATCTTCATAAACCGACGCTCGCGCAGCTCTCGTGCGACTGGACCGAAGATGCGCGTCCCTCTGGGTTCACCCTCTTGGTTGAGCAGCACTGCAGCGTTTTCATCGAACCGGATAAACGAACCATCTTTCCGGCGAATTTCCTTCTTGGTGCGCACGACAACAGCCCTGGAAACCTCGCCTTTCTTCACAGGCGCCCCCGGGATGGCGCTCTTGATGGCGACAACGATAAGGTCGCCCACGGTAGCATATCGCTTATCGTGGCCACCCAACACACGGATGCATCGGATCTTCTTGGCACCCGAGTTATCCGCTACGACGAGATTTGTTTCTTCCTGGATCATGATTCAATCCTGTGTTTTACTTTGCCTTTTGAAGAACCTCGACCAACCTCCAGCACTTTCTTTTGCTCAGAGGTCGGGTCTCCATGATTCTTACGAGATCGCCAATTCCGGCTTCTTGTTTTTCGTCATGTGCCATCAGCGTCGATGTGCGGCGGAAGTACTTCTTG
>JANOGR010000064.1:0-4826 GCA_031406095.1 Ignavibacteriales bacterium | reverse complement strand
GTTCCAATAGTTCATGAGGAGAACAACGGAGTTTTCTACTGGAATGGCTCCCCCGCTGAGTCCAGAACCCGATCCCCGGGCAATTACTGCAAAACTCTCGTGGTTGGCGAGTTTGATGATCTCCGAGATGTGGTCATTGCTCCGCGGGATGAGAATTGCGTCCGGCAACTGTTTCAGAAGCGGTGTCCCGTCGTAGGAATAGGCGATCTTATCCTCCGGCGAATCCAGATAATTCTCTTTGCCGACTATGGATTGTAACCTGGCGAGGGTCGACTGCGGGATCATTGCGGTTGAAGATACCCGAATATGGATAGAGAATCAAGAAACACGCGGGTTTGATATCTCACAGCCAAACGGAGAATCCCCGTTAGTTTCATTTTTGTCTTGCCTTGAATGCGAAAATTTCTTTCACTGAATATGGAACGAATTCCAAGCGATTTTGTTGAACACACGGACACACAAGGAATCATCTATGCACAGACTTGTTATACTGACGCTCTCTTCGGTCCTCTGCCTGTGTTGCGCAAAACAAGAGCCCGACCCCGCCCTTAAAGCCGCCAATTCGCCGGATTCTACTTTAGTTGTAGCGGCATCGAAGCCCTCAGCGAAACCGATCCCGGCAAAGCCTCTGGAGGAAATGAACAGGCAGGAGCGTGATGCGTACAAGGAGGAACTAAAAAAAGCCGGGTTTTACGATTGCTGCGTCAAACCGGCCTGCAACATGTGCCTTTATGAGGCCGAGGAATGTCCTTGTGCAGAATTGGTGAAGAAAGGTGAAGGCGTGTGCGGAGAATGCCACAAAGGATGGAACAAAGGCAAGGGTGATGTTAAGGGAGTGGACCCGAAAAAAGTGAAACGAATGTGAGCTATCAGTAACGAGAAAGAGTCTTGTCAACCACACAAGCCCACTGATCAATCCCCCCCGCTAAGTTCTTCGCTTTTTTGAAACCCAGTTCTTTCAACAAGGCAACCGCACGTTGACTTCGTTCACCGTGATGGCAATACGCTATAATCTCACGCGCGGAATCCAGCTCGTGAACCCGGCTCGGAAGATCCCTTAGCGGTATCAGCAAGCCGCCGATGGTTGCAATTTCGGATTCCACTTGCTCACGCACATCGAGTAACAAAATATCATCGCCGTTATCGAGACGCCGCTTCAGCTCCTCCACTGCGATTTCTGCTTCATTCTTACCGGCGTTTTTGGAGTCGTAACCGCAAAAGGCATCGTAGTCAATGAGCTCGCGGATCGTCGGGCTCTCTCCGCACACAGGGCACTTCGGGTCTTTTCGGATTTTCAGTTCACTGAATTGCACCTTCAGCGCGTCAAAAAGAAGCATGCGGCCTATCAGAGCCTCGCCAATGCCCAACACGAGCTTGATGACCTCACTCGCTTGCAGAGTGCCTATAATGCCCGGAAGGACTCCAAGAACACCACCTTCGGCGCAACTTGGAACCAGCCCGGGCGGAGGCGGTTCAGTATATACACAACGATAACAGGGGCCATTTTTTGCATCAAACACTGATACCTGTCCCTCAAACCTGAAGATGCTCCCATACACGTCGGGTTTTCCGAGCAACACGCATGCATCGCTGATCAGATAGCGTGTTGGAAAGTTGTCCGAACCGTCAACGACCACATCGTAATCTTTCAGAATTAGAAGCGCATTTGCGGACGAAAGCTTCGTGGAGTACGTCTCGACTTCGATCTCAGGGTTGAGATTCCTAAGGCGACGCCCGGCAGATTCGGTTTTAGGCTGTCCGAGGTTTTCCGTGCTGTGGAGAATCTGGCGCTGCAGGTTTGTCAAGTCGACGTCGTCTGAGTCAACTATCCCAATTCTTCCGATACCGGCGGCCGTTAAGTACAGCGCAACCGGCGACCCAAGTCCTCCCGCTCCAATCACGAGTACGCTTGAGCTTTTGAGCTTTCGCTGACCTTCCAGGCCCACTTCCGGCATGATAAGATGCCGGCCATAGCGACGAAACTCGTCCCGTGAAAACGTAATTTCGTCAGCGATATGCGGTGTTTTCGTTCTCATGTATGAAAGTATGAAACCGAAGTGGGGTGCGGATGGAATCCTTGATACCTATGAATTGACCCGGCGTCGCCCGTTGGTTACAACCCGAGGCGGGAAGAAACCGAGCGCATCGCGTCGATAACATTCTTGATGTGCTCTTCCAGGAGAATCCCGAGGTCTTTCGTGCCCCGCTCGATATCCTCCCTGCTCACATTCTTGGCAAACGACTTGTCTTTGAGTTTCTTTTTCACGGAGGACACTTCGAGGTCTGCAATTTTGTTCGGCCGAATGACGGAGCAAGCCATGATGAAACCGCAGAGTTCATCGCATGCATACAGCGCCTTTGCTATGCTCGTTTCTCTCGGGACGTTCATGTAGTCAGCGTGGCTCAGGATGGTTCGTCGGATCTCCTCGGAATAACCCTTCTCTTTCAAAATCTCCGACCCTTTTGTCGGATGGTCGGGTGCAACGGGATATTTCTCGTAGTCGAAATCGTGAAGAATGCCGACAGTTCCCCACAGTTCCTCGTCTTCTCCAAATTTCTTCGCGTAGGCGCGCATGGCCGCCTCGACCGCATACATGTGCTTCCGCAAGGCTTCGCTTTGCGTGTGTTCGTGCATCAGATTCAGTGCGTCCTGGTAGTTCATTCAACCCTCGATGAAAGTAATCTTGATCAAGTTAAAGAATTTTGAGGGAAAATCCATAATTGCCTTTGCCACGACTTTAAAGTCGTGGCAAAATGCGAGAGAATATTCCAGCAACAATCAGTATATTTGCTTCTGTGATTACCTACCTGACGATCGGTTTCGTTCTGTTGTTGCTCGGTGGGGCGCTCTATGGGTTTGGCATCGTGATGAGGCGACCGCCAACTCAGGAAGAACTTGAAACAGAGAGCTGCACGCTTTGCGGTCAACACTTTAAAAAAGAAAACCTGGTTGAGCGGCAGATAGGCGACTACAAGGTTCTGTTTTTCTGCAAGGAGTGTATCGAGAAACTGTCCCTGGAGTCATCGAAGCGGAATGGTCGTGCGGGGACTGCGGTTGAAAAGAATCCTCGTTGAGGCGAATCGCAAAACATGATTTTCCAGTGTCAACTGTAGGGACGTATGGCCCTGCCTACCGGCAGGCAGGCATACGTCCCTACGACTGCGATTCGCTCCAACCAGCATTTCTTCCGTTCGTTTTACCGCCAAAACCTCGCAGTAAACCCCTTCGCAGACGGACACAAAGTATTCAAACGACAATCCGGACAATTCGGCTTCCTCGCGTTGCAGACTCCCCTCCCATGCGCAATCAACATATTGGACAAGTCATACCAGTCCTTCTTCGGTATGATTTTAACCAGATCCTGTTCGATTTTCTCTGCAGTCTTCTGCTTCGTCAATCCCAGTCGCTGAGACAGGCGCTCGACGTGGGTGTCCACCACAACGCCTGAATTAATTCCAAAGGCCCCACCGAGCACACAATTTGCTGTCTTCCTTCCCACGCCTGACAGTTCAAGCAAGGCCTCCATCGAATTCGGTACAACACCTCCATGGTTTTCTACCAGTTGCTTGCAGCAGCCGATAATGTTCTTCGCTTTATTCCTGTAAAACCCGGTCGACCGGATCTCCTGCTCAAGTTCGACATGATTGGCGCTGGCAAAGTCTGCGGCGGACTTGTATTTGGCAAACAAACTCGGTGTTACCATGTTCACGCGTGCATCGGTGCACTGGGCCGAAAGGATCGTGGCAATGAGTAGCTGCAATGGGTCTTGGTGTTCAAGCGCGGTTTTCGATCGAGGATAGAGCTTCTTAAGTTCGCCTACGATTTTCCTGGCCATGCGCTTCAGTTGAACCAACGATTCCCGCCCCATAAGATTGCTACGATTTCTGAATAACTCGAATGTCCCCGAACACCTGGGAAGCGAGGATCATCAGCTTCCGGTCGGCGGAATCGTAACCATCGGACTTGTAATGACTGCTTTCGAAGAGTCCACCCCGCTTGTTGTCGTTGATGCGCAGTTCGCCGGCAACGAGCGATGCATTCATGGAGAATTCCATCTCCCTGGGCACCGTCACCCTCACGCTGCCAAACACGCTGTTCAAGCGCAGCGAGGAGGTACCTGGTGCGAGCTGGGCTTCAGACAGATCAATCTCGATTTGGCCGAATACCACAGAGCAATTACCGCCCGTAAAGTTCTTCGAATGAACCTTTGCGTCCACTTCCCCGAAAACAGCAGAGCGGGAAAGAAAATCCGAGCTCGATTCAAACATGCGTTTCTCGCCTGTTGTAGCGCCCCCACCGAAATCCTCCTGTTTGAATCGACGAGGCCTTCGGAGTAACATGCTCAGGCCAATAAAGACAAGCCCAAGTGGCCAGAAATTCTCAAAGACGTACTCGGAATCCACATAGCCGAGGTTGTCGAGAAGAAAGATCGCCCCAAATGCTATGAGGATTAAGCCGACGAAAAGTGAACCTGAATTTCTCATGGAAAGCCCTCCTGAAAAGAGACTGTCACTCCCGCGGATTTTCAGCCTGCCTACCGGACAGGCAGGCGGGAGTCGTTCCGCGGCCGACAGGAGCGGCAGCTCGGCCACCGGCAGCTCCGGCGACGCCACGGCGCCCGCAAGCAGGCGCAGCAGTTGCCCGGCGATCCGCCCGGCCGTCGTCCGGTCGAGCACGTCGGTCGCATAGCCGAGGCAGCCGTCGAGGCCCTGCGGCGACTCCATGATGGTGAGGTCGATTGATTATATCTTCTTATCACCGAGAGACAAACGAGTCAGAGTCATTAAAAAATGTACGATTATTAAATTGTCGTAATATTGTTTTG
>JANOGR010000023.1:0-5320 GCA_031406095.1 Ignavibacteriales bacterium | reverse complement strand
GCCGGCAAGGAATACGGACGTGAGGAGGAGCGCGACAGGGGGTGTGAACTTTCTTGCCATGAAGTGACGGCAATATAGGAAAAAAAGAAATGTGACACAAAACAGAACGTGGAACACGCCGTCATTTGACACTCACACGATATTCGAGTACTTTCTTCACAAGTTCACCTTCTCCCCGACCGTTTTTTTCATTCACGCCATGCGCATCCTCCTTGTCGAAGACGAGATGAAAGTCGCCCGGTTTATTCGTCGGGGTCTGGAAACCGAAGGATACGCTGTCGATGTAGCAAGCGATGGATCCACCGGCGAGCAAAAAGCGCTCAACGGGCAGTACGACCTTCTTATCCTCGACGTTCTCCTTCCCAGGAAAAATGGTTTTGAAATCCTCAGTACCATCCGACAGGACGGATTCAAGTCTCCCGTTCTGATGCTCACAGCACGGAGCGCCACGGAAGATATCATCAGGGGCCTGGATAAGGGAGCCGACGATTATCTCACAAAACCCTTTTCTTTTGACGAATTGCTCGCACGGGTACGCTCCTTGCTGCGGCGCGGACAGCAAAGCAAAACCGTCCTCCGTTTTTCCGATATCGAACTGGATACGGTGTCCAGAAGGGCAACGAGAAGAGGAAAACGCATCGACTTAACCACGCGGGAGTATGCACTTTTGGAATTCCTCATGCGCAACAGCGGCAGGGTCATCACGAGAAATCAGCTTGCCAAGGAAGTGTGGGGGCTCGACTTTGACCCCGGCACGAACATCGTCGATGTGTACATCAACCATCTGCGGAAAAAAATTGACGTTGGATTCGAGAACAAACTGATCCGTACGGAACGCGGCAAGGGATACTTGTTTTCCGACAAGGTGAGGCCAAAACGATGACGTTTTTCCATTCCATTCGAACCCGACTCACTCTCTGGTACACGGCATGGCTTCTCGTTTCATTGCTTGCGTTCGGGGCAATCTCTTACTTTGTCACGAATGAAGTGCTGATGGACAACCTCGACCGGTCACTGCGGAACGAAGTGAGATGGGTGAACGAGTTTATTGAGCCGAAAGCGAAGAAGGTGCGCCTCAAAAGGTCGGCAATCCTGGAATTGCGCGAACTCCAGAAGTCCGCCGCCACGCAGCCACAGGATCAGGACGAGCAGATGACCGAGGAAGAGAATGCCGAAGTCGATGAAATGTGGAATCAGATCTATCAGCATACCCTCATGAGCCCGAGGAGGCATTACATCCAGATCCTGGACAGAAACGGCGACCTCCTGTATCGATCCCTGAGCCTCGGTAAGACGACCATAACATACTCGGACATTCCTTACGGAACCGTTCATATCGTTACGATCGATAACCCCGAGCATCAGAATCTCCGCCTGGCAGTGATGCAAAATGATTATGTTAAGATTTTCGTGGCATATCCACTCGGCCCCATCAACGAAGTCCTGGACAACCTCTTCGCCAATTTCGGCATCATTGCTCCGATGACCCTCTTGATTTCCATTATCGGGGGCTGGTTCCTGGCTCACATCTCTCTTCGTCCCGTCGACACGCTCACGCGCACGGCAAGGGAAATCACGGCGCAAAACCTGAACCAACGGCTTCCCGCTCACGAGGTCGACGACGAAATCGGCCGCCTGACAGCCCAGTTGAACGACATGATCGGCCGCCTCCAGGCTTCCTTCGCACAAATTCAGCAATTCTCCGCCGACGCCTCCCACGAACTGCGAACGCCGTTGACAATTATGCGCGGCGAAATCGAGGTCGCTCTGCGTGGCCACAGACTCAACGCGCCCACTCGGGAGCTTCTCGGCAGCGTTCACGACGAACTCGTGAGGCTCTCTTCCATCGTGGAAAGTCTGATGACGCTCGTGAAATCAGACTCGGGCCGTCTGGTGTTCGACGTTCAGGATGTCTTGCTGAATCAAATCATTGGCCAGATTGCAGCGGACGCTCAGATGCTCGCTGAACGTAAGAGAATCGCGATCACCGTTGTGGCCCCGAATGCCGTTCATGTGAACGGAGACGCGAAACGATTGCGCCAGTTGTTTCTGAGTCTTGTGGAGAACGCGGTAAAGTTTTCTTCCCCTCGCGGAACAATTACTCTTGCACTCAAACAACAAAATGGCAACGCTGTCGTGAACATAACGGACACGGGAGCCGGTATCTCCCGCAAAGACCAGCCCAGGATATTCGACCGATTCTATCGAGGACGCCAGCCAAAGAATGGCGAATTCGGGGGAAGCGGTCTCGGCCTCTCCATCGCGAAATGGATTGCGGAAGCTCACCGGGGAACCATTGAAGTCAAAAGCAGAGAGGGAAAAGGCAGCACGTTTACGGTGAAACTCCCTTCAACTTCCCTGCCTGTCCGGTAGACAGGCGGCGGTACCGGTTCATAACCTTCGTTGCATTTCCCTGTTTTTTTCGTTATCTAAGGTTCCGACTTAACGCCAACGATGGCCTCCACGCGCCGCTCTCCAGCTCGAAAAACATACTTCTTCTCCGACGCTCATCTCGGCCTTGGCTCCAAGGTCGATGAACGGTCGAAAGAACAACGAGTAGTCGATTTTCTGTCGATGGTTGAAAAAGACGGAGACCAACTTTTCATCGTGGGCGATTTGTTCGATTTTTGGTTTGAATACCGGTCGGTGGTTCCCAAGGGTTATTTTCGTCTCTTCACAAAATTAGCGGATCTGAGTGCGAAGGGCATCAAGGTCACACTCCTCGCCGGCAACCACGATTTCTGGTTGAAAGGATATTTTGAAGAAGAGCTCGCCATGCAGGTTTCTCTTCTCCCGGTTGAGCGCGCGATTCGGGGAAAACGATTCCTGATACACCACGGCGACGGCTTGCTCAAGAATGATACCGGATACCGCATCCTGAAAACCATTCTTCGAAACAGAATGAGCATCTTTCTCTTTTCACTCATTCACCCGGACATTGCCGGAGCCGTAGCCCGGTGGTCTTCCCGCAAAAGCCGCCAGCACACGGGAAAGAGGAGCTTTGAGACCAAGGACATGGTGGAATTTGCTGAAAAGAAGATCGCTGAAGGCTTTGATTTCATCGTCATGGGCCATAACCATATTCCCCTCGTCCAAAGAATCAGGAATGGCGTGTATGTGAACCTCGGCGATTGGATCGAAGAAAACACGTATGCCGTATTCGACGGCAGAAGTTTGGAATTAAAACGATGGAAAAAGCGTTCGACATAAACGATGGCTAAGCAAGGCTACAGTTCCGCAAAGATGGACAAGTATTTCAACGACCCCTCCTTCCGAAAGAGTCTTCTCCGGAAAGGGCAGGGGTTTTTCAAAGACAGACGGAATGTGCTCATTATTTCTGCCACCGTTGTTACAGTCATGATCATCGCGTTTGGCCTCATCGTTATTTCAGGCCTTCCTTCTCTCGAGAGGCTCGAGAATCCGCAGCCCGAACTGGCAACGAAAATCATCGGCGCAGATGGGGAAGTTCTGGACCAGCTTTTCTACAAGAACCGGACGCGCGTAGCCTTTGAACAACTCCCCGGTGGCATGGTGGAAGCCCTTGTCGCGACTGAGGATAAGCAGTTCTACAACCACTGGGGAATTCACCTGAGCCGCGTGTTCAAAGCATTCGTGAAGAACGTCCTTGCAATGAGCATTCGCGAGGGCGCAAGCACCATTACCCAACAGCTCTCACGAAACTTGTACCTCAAGCCCGACCGGAACGTGTTCGATAAGGTCATTCGAAAATTCCGCGAACTCCTTACGTCTATTCAAATCGAGAGAAACTTCACGAAAAAAGAGATCCTCGAGCTCTATCTCAACGTCGCCTTTTTTGGCCGCCAGGCATACGGCGTGGAAGCCGCCGCGCAAACCTACTTTGGCAAACCCGCTTCAAAAATGACGGCGGCAGAATACACAATGCTTATCGGGATGCTGAAGGGACCTTCGTTTTACGACCCGATTAACCATCCCAAACGAGCTCTTGACCGCCGCGACATCGTGATCGGCCAGATCGTCAGGGATGGACTCATGACGCCGGAATCGGCCGAATTGCTGCGTTCGGAAATCCCCACAATTAAGGAACCGGAAACAGATTTTCGCACCGGGATCGCTCCCCATTTTGTGGAATGGATTCGGCGGCAGTTGCTCCGTAAGCAGGAGAAGTACGGGTTCGATATCCTTCGTGATGGTCTGCGCGTCTATACCACCATCGACAGCCGCATGCAACGCCACGCCATCCAGGCAATCGAGGAGCATTTGAACGAATTCCAAAAAGGCTTCGATGCGACATGGGACTGGAAGAAATACCCCGACATACTGAGAGAGAACGTCGACAAATTTATCAGAGAGTCTGAGGCGTACAAAAAGTCAAAAAATCCGGAGTCTCGCGACAGCCTTTTGCAGGTGATGCGCCTCGATTCTTCTGTCATCGACTCCGTCAAAATCCTTGCAAAACTGATCGAAGTGGGTTTTGTGGCCATCAACCCGCATAACGGCCATATACTCGCCATGGTCGGCGGGAGGAATTTTCGGGCTTTCAAATACGGCCTGAATCACGTGACACAAATTCACCGCCAGCCGGGTTCGGCCTTCAAGCCGTTTGTGTATACGGTCGCGTTGGACAACGGATATCCCGTCTGTTTTGAGATCATGAACCAGCCGGTCACTGTCCCCCTGCCGGATGGCACTCGGTGGACTCCGCAGAACTACGACCTCACGGTCGGCGGGAAATTCACATTGCGGGAAGCCCTCAAAAAATCCATCAACCTCGTCACCGTGCGGGCGACTCAGGAAATCGCTCCACCGAAACAGGTGGCCGAGTATGCCATGCGAATGGGAATCAAGTCGAGAGTTCGTCCCTACGAATCCATCGGCCTCGGAACGGTCGAAGTTTCGCCACTCGAGCTGACTTCCTCTTTCACCGCGTTTCCGAATGAAGGCGTGTACGTCGAACCGATTGCGATCCTGCGCATTGAAGACAAAGACGGCAATATCATCGAGGAAAACCAGCCTGAGAGAAAGGAAGTCCTGAGCAAGGAGACGGCTTATCTCATGACGAATCTCATGGAGGGCGCTGTCAACGAGGGGACAGGAACGGCCGTGCGGCGCTATTTCTATTTGCCCGCTGCCGGAAAAACCGGCACCACGAATGATTACGGCGACGCCTGGTTTGTAGGATTTACGCCGCAAATCGCCGCTGGGGTTTGGGTGGGATTCGACGACGGGCGGATCAAATTCGGATCCTCGGAAGGACAAGGCGGGCGCGCCGCAGCGCCGATTTTTGGCAGGTTCATGCAGCACACCTATGAAGACCCCGACATCGACCTTCCTGTGGAAT
>JANOGR010000016.1:0-11093 GCA_031406095.1 Ignavibacteriales bacterium | reverse complement strand
ACGGCTGCGATATTTGCCAGGATGTGTGTCCATGGAACAAGTTTCAACAGGAAACGAAGGAATCAGCGTTCACGCCCCGGGAATACAACAGGAATCCAACCCTGTCGGAATTGGAATCTATCACCGCAAAAGAATTCCAGGAAAGGTTTCGGCAAAGTCCGATAAAACGAACGAAGCATCGGGGGCTCGTCAGAAATGTGAAAGCAGTACAACAGAAAACGAGAGAGACGGTGGCATCGTCGTGACGAATCCTTTCGGCGTTTGCTGCATCGAATATCAGGAAAGACCATGACTCAGGAAAATCATCACAAAGTTGTCATTATAGGTTCCGGTCCGGCCGGACTTACTGCAGCGCTGTATGCGGGCAGAGCCAACCTCGCTCCAACCGTATTTGAAGGTGCTCAACCGGGCGGACAACTCACGATAACGACTGAAGTGGAGAACTACCCCGGATTCCCGTCAGGACTCATGGGCCCCGAAATGATGGATTTATTCCGGAAACAAGCCCAGAGGTTCGGAGCTGAATGTTTTTTCAAAGTCGTGGAAGAAGTCGATTTTTCGAAACGTCCATTCAAAGTGATTGCAGATGGCGAAACGCATTGGGGGGAAACCGTTATCGTTGCGACGGGCGCCTCGGCGAAGTTGCTCGGCCTTGCATCAGAGTCGGACTACATGGGGTACGGTGTGTCGGCTTGTGCGACGTGCGACGGATTTTTCTTCAAGAACCAGCATGTTGCGGTGGTGGGCGGGGGAGACACAGCGATGGAGGAAGCTACGTATCTGACCAAGCACGCAGCCCGGGTCACCGTTATTCACCGGCGAAACGAATTGCGCGCATCAAAAATCATGCAGGAGCGCGCCCGCAAGAATCCGAAGATCGATTTCATGTGGGATTCGGCCGTTGAAGAAGTTCTGGGTGTTTCTGAGAATGGGCATCGCAAGGTCACCAGCGTTCGAATCAAGAACCTGAAGACAAACAAAGTCGCAGATTACAAATTCGATGGCTTGTTCCTTGCTATCGGACATCAGCCGAACACGAAGATTTTCGAGGGAAAACTCGAGATGGACAGCGTCGGCTACCTGAAGACAAAGCCCGGAAACACAGCCACAAATATTCCTGGAGTCTTCGCTGCAGGCGATGTTGCCGACGCCACCTACCGACAAGCAGTGACAGCCGCAGGTACCGGCTGCATGGCTGCCATTGATGCGGAGAAGTTCCTTTCCCACCACGAAACGAGCCATGACTAGCATGTAGAAACCCACTTCTATTTGGACTGCTAAGCCCCAGGCTTCACGTTGTGTGCGACTGAGAGTCGCTGCCCGCCTCAGAGTAATTTAGGGCAGGCAGGAAACTCTACCCTGTATTTCACCATTGACATTACTCCCTCCTTTTCTTATAATTCAAAGCGCCACAATGACTTATAAGCCCCCCTTCTAAGTCCTTATGTCCAATTCATCCAAGTGGATCATAGGTATTCTCCTCGCCTTTTTTTTCTTCGCCGGACTGTTTTTCCTCACTTTTTATGCCTGGCTGTTTTCAGAGCCCGACGATGAAACTGCTTCCACGCTGGGTGATAAGGTCGCTTTGGTTGAGCTGCGCGAGCCGATCCTCTCATCCGAGGATATTGTGAGGCAATTCAAAAAATTCCGCGACAACAAGTCCATCAAAGCCATTGTATTTCGAGTGGAATCGCCCGGAGGCGGAGTCGCGGCAAGCCAGGAGATTTATGAAGAGGTAAAAAAAACACGCGAGTCCAAACCCGTCGTCGTGTCCATGGGATCTGTCGCAGCAAGCGGCGGTTATTATGTCTCGCTTGGTGCGACCAGGATCGTTGCAAACCCCGGGACAGTCACGGGGAGCATCGGAGTTATTTTTCAGTTCATACACGTCAACGAGCTTCTCAAGAAAATCGGTATCGATGCCACCACCTACAAGTCCGGAAAATTCAAGGATGCCGGGTCTCCCTTCAGAAAACCGACCGAGGAAGAGAAAGTGTATTTTGGCGAGCTTATCGGAGATGTCTACGACCAATTTGTCCGCGCCGTCATGACCGAGCGGAAAATGAGCCGATCCAAAGTGGTCAAGTATGCCGACGGCCGGGTTTTCACCGGTCGGATGGGAGTCGAGTACGGCTTTGTCGATACTCTGGGTACACTCGAGGACGCCGTCAACATTGCTGCGGAGCTTGGCAACGTTCGTGGAAAGCCGAGAGTGGTGAAGGAACGCAAGCTGAGGCCTTTCCTCGACCGATTGCTCGGAGAAGCGGCGACGGAGATCGCCTCTCTTCGGGACGAGTTCCTGCGTCAACCGATTGTGCAATACAAATTCGTTTCACCCTAAAATAAACGACAGGAGGCTCAGTGACCAAAGCCGACATTGTTGACGTGATTGCATCCGCGACCGGCCTCACGAAGGTGGAAACAGAAGCTGTGGTGGATGGGTTTATCCAAACGGTGATCAACGCCATGAAGGAAGGGAAGAACATTGAAATTCGCGGGTTTGGAAGCTTCAAGGTGAAAAAAAGAAAAGGTCGAATGGCCCGAAACCCGCGGACGGGCGAACAGGTGAAAGTGGACGAGCACTTCGTGCCCATTTTCAAGGTTTCAAAGGAACTGAAACAAGTAGTCGACGCAAATCTGAAAAAGGCGGTCTAGTCGTTCGATGATTCCGAAGATTCTTTGCACGGATTGCGGCTCCCAGCTTCAATGGACGGACAAGTTTTGTTCGCGCTGCGGCAAGACCATCGATTGGCCTGCGTCGTTTTCCTCTTCTCCAACGTCACCTGCCCCGACAGCCTTGCCTGTCCGGTCTACGACTCTTCGAGTCGATAGACTCGTAGAGCAGGCAGGCACAACCGTTCGCTGCAAGAGCTGCGGATCGGAGAATCCCTCTGCGGCTGAGCTTTGTCTGACGTGCGGTCATGCCTTGATTGGAAAAACAGAGAAGCGGGCGAAACATGAAGTTCATTCAAAGCAGAAGCAGGATGTGGGACATCGTGTGGTGCCGGTCGTGGGGTCCTGGAAACTCGTTGCGGGCTTCGCGGCTTTTTTGGCAACAGGCATCACGTTGATGCAGTTATTTGGCGGCTCGAACAAAGCACCCGTGACAATCCCGTCGCAGCCTTCATCGCAGCCAAGCGCTAACATGCAAGTCCTTCCACAGATCGAGGAAATGGAGCGTCAGGTTGTTGCGAATCCGAGCAACCATGAACAGATTCTGAAGCTGGCAAACTTTCTGCAAGACAACAGGTTTTATGAACGGGCCGTAAAATATTACAAGGATTTCCTTTCACACCATCCAAAGGATGCCAACGCTCGCGTGGATATGGGGATCTGTTATAACGACATGGGAGATTTGGAGGAAGCAAAAAAACAAATTCGACTGGCTCTCGAACATGAGCCAAAACATCTCTTCGCACACTTTAACCTTGGAATCGTCTATCTTCGAGGCGGAGAAGTGGAAAAAGCAAATGAATGGTTCAAAAAAGTGGTCGAGCTTGACCCCAAGAATGAAATAGCACAACGGGCTCAGCAACTCTTGAGTCAACACAACCCCCAAAATCTCCAAACAAAATAAAAGGAGGAGCTATGCCGAGTGGTAAGAAGAGAAAACGCCATAAAATGGCGACTCACAAAAGAAAAAAACGATTGCGAAAGATGCGTCATAAGAAGAAAATTCGTTAACGCTTTGTGGCCTGCCCTGTGAAATTCAGCAGGGCAGAATTGTCTTTGGAGTCTCGATGAAACATGGGGTTGTTCGGACGGTTTGCAGTATTTTCTTGTTCTTTGCGTTTTTCTCCACCACTCTCGGTTGGGGGTTTTGGGCGCACAAGGAAATCCATCGTTATGCCATCCAATCTCTTCCCTCGGAAATGCGTTCCTTTTTTGATGCAAACGCCGATTCGATTATCCTGCGGGCCGTCGATGCAGACCGACGAAGGAATGTCGACAAGAAGGAAGGGCCTTATCATTACATCGACCTCGACCGATACGGGAAATACCCGTTCGAAGGGCTTCCGCGTCAGTATGCCGCCGCCGTTCAAAAATTCGGCAATGAAATGGTCGACACGAACGGAACGGTTCCCTGGCGGATTGCCAATTTTACCGAACGTCTTTCGGATGCCATGAAGCTTAAAGACAAGAGATCCATCATGTTTCACGCCGCAAACCTTGGCCACTACATCGCCGACGCACATGTGCCGCTCCATTCCACCGAAAACTATGACGGCAAGATGACGAACCAACCCGGCCTTCATTCTCGCTGGGAGTCAGAATTGCCTGAGCAATTCGGGCCAAACTTCAAACTTGAGCCGGCGGCAGCAGAATTTATTGAAGACCCTCTCGCCACAGCGTTTACCGTAGTCCTTGAGAGCTTTCAGCGAGTGGACTCCGTCCTTCAGCTGGATCTAAAAGCCAAAGAGGGGATTCCAGAATCTGAGCTTGTGACGACAAAACGGGAACGCGGTCGAACGGTGTACATCTATAGCGACCAATACTACAAGCGGTACCATTCGCTTCTGAAGGGTATGGTCGAGCGGAGAATGAAAGACGCGATTCGCCGCGTGGCAAGTTACTGGTACACCGCGTGGGTGAATGCCGGGAAGCCCGAGCTTCCTCAGTAGCAGGATTCAAGTTGTTTCTTTTGTTTGATTTATCTACTTTTTCCAGGTCATGGTACAGGAGAAAACAATGGCGAATGAAAGCGACGGAATGGCAAAGGGTCTTATTATCGGTTTCTTTGCAGGCGGCATCGTCGGAGCAGTTTTGGCTTTGCTCTATGCGCCCAAAACGGGGCGGGAATTCCGTGCCGACCTGAAAGACAAGGCAAAAGATGTGATGGTGGCCGCAGACGACTATCTCTCGCAAGCCCGTACGCAAGCGGCGGATATTATCAATGAGGGGAAAAGCAAATCCGAAAACCTCATCAGCGATGCAAAAAGGCGTGCTGATTCCATCAAGGGCGAAGCGGAGCGTATCCTCTCGGGTGCACGGTCGAAGGGTGGCAGCGAAGGGTCGAGAGGGTAACGGAATTTACTGACGGTATCTAACAAAGGACGTTCAACGTGGAATCATTTCTGCAAGTCGTTCAAATGATCGCTCTCGTGAGTGCTTCCGCACTCTGCATCTATCTCATCGTCACACTCGTGAAGCTCAACGACCTTCTCTCCATGCTCCACAAAGATTTGAGCGAGATCACGAAAAACGCAAAACCCGTGTTTGAAAACCTCCAGGTTGTGACGGAAAAGATGAGGTCGATTACGACGAAGATCGATGAGCAAGCCCAAATTTTCAAGAGCTCCATCGAATCATTCAAGATGCTGGCAGACAATGTGTTGGAGTTCGAAAAACGCATTGAACAGCGCGTCGAGGAACCCATTATTCGCGTCACATCGATTCTTGGCGGGCTCGTCGATCGAGTGACCTCGATCTTCCGGCGACAGCAGACCCCGTAGCACGATCCATATATGGACACACTCCCCGCGGTTTGACACTCTACCGCGCTGCAAGAACCTCAGGAGACAACCTTGGCACAAGGAACGAACAGAGAATATTCTGCCGATAAAATCCGGAACATTGCCCTCGTCGGTCACGGCGGCTCCGGCAAAACAACATTCACGGAAGGACTTCTCTTCGTCACGGGAACGACGAATCGCCTCGGCAAAGTGGACGAAGGGTCGACGGTTTCGGATTACCACCCTGATGAGATTGAACGCAAAATCTCCATCAATGCCTCACTCCTGCACTGCGATTGGCAAGGCTTCAAGCTCAATCTCCTCGACACGCCGGGATATTCGGATTTCGTCGGCGAGGTCATAGGCTCGTTGCGCGTTGCGGACGCCGCCGTCGTTCTCATCAAGGCCGTGGAAGGAACGGAGGTGGGCACGGAAATCGTCTGGAATGTGGCTCGAGACTATAAGACCCCTTCCCTCATCCTGATCAACAAACTGGATAACGAAAACTCGGAATTCGACCATGCTCTGGCAACAGCAAAAGAGCGGTTCGGTCATGATGTCGCTGTCGTTCAGTTTCCTGTCAACGAAGGTTTGCCGTTCGATTCTGTGGTCGATGTTCTGCGCATGAAGCTTCTCAAATTCAACCGCGACGGCAGCGGCAAGTACGCTGAGCAGGAAATCCCGTCAGATTTGAAGTCGAAGGCCGAATCCCTCCATGAAGAACTGATTGAGAAAATCGCAGAGACAGACGAAGAACTCATGAACAAGTTTTTTGAGGACGGAACCCTCAAGGATGCCGATCTTGTGCGTGGAATGAGAATCGCGTTGAATACGCGCAAGATTTTTCCGGTGTTTTGTGGAGCTGCATCGATGAATATCGGGCTTTCGACATTACTGGATTTTCTGACTCAGTATGCTCCCTCGCCGAAGGACCGCGGGGCTGTTCCAGCCAAAGACCTTCACGGCAAAAAGGAAATCATCGTTGCCCCCGAGCCAACGGGTCAACCGGCGCTTTTTGTTTTCAAAACCGTCTCGGAACAGCACGTGGGGGAATTGTCTTATTTCAGGGTATATTCCGGTTCCATCACGCCGGGCATGGATATGCTCAACGAATCCAACGGCAAATCCGAACGGCTGGGGCAGCTGTTCCTCATGAATGGAAAAGATCGCAAAGAGGTCGGCAAATTAACGGCAGGCGACATCGGGGCCGTGGTGAAGCTGAAAGATACGCACACGAATAATACGCTGAGCAACAAAACCTTCCCGGTGGAATTCCAGCCGATCGTCTTTCCAGATCCCGTGATTCGAATGGCGATTGTTTCGAAATCCAAGGGAGATGAAGATCGAATGGCAACCGGCCTCCATTACCTGCATGAAGAAGATCCGACGTTTGTGATGCAAGTTGATTCGCAGCTCAGTCAAACGGTTATCGCGGGTCAGGGCGAGCTTCATTTACTGATTGTGACGAAGAGGTTGAAGGAGAAATACGGCGTCGAAGTCGACCTCGTCGAGCCCAAAATACCGTACAAGGAGACGATTCGAGGAACCGTTCCCAGCATTGAATATAAACACAAAAAGCAGACGGGAGGTCGGGGACAGTTCGGCCATGTGTACTTGAGAATTGAGCCGAAACCGCGTGGAGCCGGATTTGAATTCGAAGATGCCATCGTCGGCGGTGTGGTACCGGGTCGCTTTGTGCCCGCCGTCGAAAAAGGCGTCGTGGACACAATGCATCGGGGTGTGCTGGCGGGGTACGAAGTGGTGGACGTGAAAGTAAGTTTGCACGACGGCTCGTATCACTCCGTCGACTCTGACGAGCATTCTTTCAAGATCGCCGGCTCCATGGCTTTCAAAAAAGGCTTCCTCGACGCAAAGCCTGTGCTGCTGGAACCGATCAACGAAGTCGAAGTCGTTGTCCCTGAAGAATACATGGGTGATGTGATGGGTGATCTCTCAGCACGACGCGGGAAAATACAGGGCATGGAAACGGAAGGGCACTTCCAGAAGATCAAAGCGCTCATCCCGATGGCTGAACTCCATAAATATTCGACAATCCTTCGCTCCATGACGCAAGGCCGCGGTATCTATCGGACGAAGTTTTCTCATTACGATGAGCTTCCACGCGAGCAGGCCGACAAGGTAATCGCCGCACACGATAAAACGAAAGTGGAAGCGGAATAAGTTCTTCTCATACGAGACAGTCCCTCGCAACCCCGCGCATGCGGGGTTTTGTTTTTTTCAGGCTGTATCGCAAGAGTATTTTGAGTACATTTCCTGCTTGAATCCTTCCAAAAACATCCCGATGCCGGGCATACGAGAAAAATCAAGAACCGTCAAAAGAGCCGGCAAGCAAGGATCGAATGGCTCCAGGATCACCCATATTACCATCCAGGGTGCCAGGGTTCACAACCTCAAGAACGTCAGCCTCACCTTGCCGCGCAACAAGCTTATTGTCGTGACGGGCGTGAGCGGATCCGGCAAATCGAGCCTTGCGTTTGACACGATCTATGCCGAGGGCCAGCGCCGGTATGTCGAGAGCCTTTCCTCCTATGCACGTCAGTTTCTCGAAAGGATGGAAAAGCCCGACGTCGACCTCATCCAGGGCATCAGCCCCGCCATCGCCATCGAGCAGAAAACCACATCCAGAAACCCGCGCTCGACCGTCGCCACCACGACCGAAGTCTATGATTATCTGCGACTCCTGTTTGGCAGGGTCGGAAAGACTTATTGCCGGGCGTGTGGAAAACCCGTGCAGCGTGACACCGTAACCTCCGTCGTCGAGCAGTTGAGGCGGGAAAAGGACGGGTCGAAGGTGTACGTGATGTTTCCGATGCATGACCATCCCGGAAGGTCGATGAAAGAGGAAATCGCGGCTCTGAAGAAGCGCGGTTTCTATCGGGTCGTCATTGGCGGGGAATTGATCGATTTGAACGAACAAGAGTACAAAGGAAAAGAAAAGAAAGGAGTCGGCGTGTTGGTAGACCGGCTCGCTCTGCGGGCCGGCGAACAGAAATCCGAAAGTCGTCTGGCGGAATCCATTGAATCGGCGTTCGTGGAGGGCGACGGCTATGCGTTGATCTATTTGCTGGATGACAAAAAAATGCTCAGATTTTCCCAGCATTACGAATGCCCTGACGACGGTTTGAAGTACGAAGATCCGGAGCCGAGGTTGTTTTCGTTCAATAATCCGGTGGGCGCCTGCCCAAAGTGCCAGGGGTTCGGACGTTCCATCGGAATCGACATGAACCTGGTCGTGGCAAATCCGAACAAAACGATCCGTCAAGGGGCGATCCAGCCATGGACGTCTCCGCGTTGGCGAGAGAATCTCAATGATTTGATTCGGGTTGCAAAACAGGCCGGCGTCCCTGTTGATGTCCCATTCAGAAACCTGACGGCCAAGCAGCTGGACGTCATCATGAACGGGTACGACGGGTTTGACGGCATCACGAAGTTTTTTAAATTCATTGAGCGCAAGTCTTACAAGATTCATTACCGGGTGTTTCTGAGCCGCTACCGCGGTTACACAACGTGTGACGAGTGCGGCGGCTCGCGTTTGCGCACAGAAGCCCTCAATATTCGTGTGGCGGATAAGACGATCCAGGACATCGTCACCATGACGATTGCGGAGGCCCATTCGTTTTTTGAAGAACTCACATTGCCCCCCTACGAGGCTGACGTCGCCAAAAGAATTCTCGAAGAAATAAGAAAGAGGCTCCGGTTCCTCCATGAAGTGGGCATCGGTTACATAACCCTGAACCGGCTGTCCATGACCCTCTCCGGCGGGGAATCTCAGCGAATTAACCTGGCGACATCGTTAGGTTCTTCGCTGCAGGATTCGGTGTATGTGCTGGATGAGCCGAGTATAGGCCTGCACCCGCGCGACAACTCGAAGTTGATTCGCATTCTCAATTCATTGCGTAACATTGGAAATACCGTGATCGTTGTCGAACACGATGAAGACATGATTCGGGCAGCTGATGTCGTCGTCGACATGGGCCCGAAGGCGGGCGAACATGGGGGTGAGGTGGTGTTTTGCGGCGGATTGGCGGAACTCCAGAAAGAAAGTTCGTCCCTGACTGCCCAATACTTGAACCATACGCTCGTCATACCGACGCCGGCCAGGAGACGGCCTGATACCGAGCAATCGATCTTTGTGCGGGGGGCCGCTGAGAATAATCTCAAAGGCATCGACGTGCGCTTTCCACTGAACATGTTTGTTTGCGTCACAGGGGTGAGCGGGTCGGGCAAAAGCACTCTCGTGCACGAGATTCTCTACGCCGGGATTCAAAAGATGAAAGGCGCGTACGACGGCTCCGTCGGGAAATGCGCCGGCATTGAAGGAACTGACTTTATTCAGCACGTAGAGCTTGTCGACCAATCCCCGATCGGCCGCACGCCGCGATCCAACGCGATCACGTACATCAAAGCGTTCGACCTGATCCGTGATCTACTGGCCAACAGCCAGGCGGCGAAAATACGCGGGTTCAAGCCGGGACACTTCTCGTTCAATGTGCCGGGCGGCAGGTGTGAAACATGTGAAGGCGACGGAGTGCAGAAAATTGAAATGCAGTTCCTTGCGGATATTTACCTCACGTGTGAATCATGCAAAGGGAAGCGTTTCAAAAAAGAGGTGCTGGATATTCAATACCACGGAAAGAACGTGGACGACATCCTGCGCCTGACTGCGACTGAAGCAATAGATTTTTTCTCGAAGTCGGCCGAAGGATATCGGGTAGCGAGACGATTGAAGGTTTTGGACGATGTCGGACTTGGATACCTGCGGCTTGGCCAGGCTGCCACAACTCTCTCCGGGGGAGAAGCCCAGCGAATCAAGCTGGCGCATCATCTGTCAGCAACGGAGTCACAGGAAAAATCGCTTTTTATTTTTGACGAACCGACCACGGGCCTTCATTTCGACGACATCGCAAAGTTGCTGAAGTGTTTTGAGGCGCTCGTGAAAGCGGGACATTCGCTCATTGTGATCGAGCATAACATGAACGTCGTAAAGTGTGCTGATTTTGTTATCGACCTCGGACCAGAGGCGGGCGATGAGGGAGGAGAAATCGTCGCCACCGGGACTCCGGAAGAAATAGCCCGCTCGCCAAAATCTCACACCGGGCAGGTTTTGAAAAGCTACCTTTAGATTCTTAGCAGATTAGTTGTCAATTTGTCATTTTCCGAAACGAAAGGAGCGATGAGCAATGAAACGCTTAAGTTTTCTTGCGGTAATTCTGTGCCTGGCGTTTTCGAGCTCTTTCGCCCAAACCCAGGACACCGTGAACGGCTGGTATTTTCTGAAAACCGACAAACCAGGAGCTTTCTCGGCCTACACGAGAATTGTGAGCGACACGGCCAAGGAAGGCACGAAATCCCAGCTTTTCGGCTATCGAACCTTGAATCATCTGAACGGCGTCTACTTCGAAAAGAAGCTGGATTCGACTTACAAAACGCCAGAATGGTTCTCGATTTATGTTTTGTTGAACAAAATCGAACCGGCGAGAATTCTCAACACCGCCACTTTCCAGTTTTTCCTCGGCAACAAGGACACGATGGTGGCGATTGAGAGAGGCCGACGCGGCTTTGGCGAAGAAGGTCAGTGGGGAACCGATTTCCAATTCCTGGCCTTTCCACAAGCAACTG
>JANOGR010000388.1:0-6957 GCA_031406095.1 Ignavibacteriales bacterium | reverse complement strand
ATCGCTGGTAACTGGAAACTGAACAAAGATGTCGGTGAGTCTGAAAAGCTCATCACCGAGCTGAAAGCGGCCCTGAAGTTCCCGTTGGAGAAAACGAGAGTCATCATTTGTCCGCCCTTCACTACTTTGGCGTTGGCTCGAAAACTCATTGAAGGAACTGTTATTGAACTCGGCGCTCAAAACATGTACATCGAAGATGAAGGAGCATTCACCGGAGAAATTTCTCCGAAGATGCTCAGGTCAGTTGGATGCACCTACGTGATCGTGGGACACTCTGAACGGCGCCAGTACTTCAAGGAAACAAACGAGTTCATCAACAAGAAAGCGAAAAAAGCACTTGCCTCAGGATTGCTTCCTATTATTTGCGTTGGAGAAACACTCGAAGAAAAAGAAAAGAACATCACCGACCAGATTGTCTCGGTACAAGTTAAAAGCTGCCTGAAAGACTTGTCGTCGTCAGACATGGAAAAAGTCATCATAGCTTATGAACCCGTCTGGGCCATTGGGACTGGAAAAAACGCGACGCCACAGCAGGCGCAAGAAGTCCATCAGCTCATTCGAAAGCTCGTCGGCCAGCTGTACAGCTGGGTTGTCGCCGAGAAGGTTGTCATCCAGTATGGCGGAAGCGTCAAGCCGGATAACGCGCTTGAGCTTCTCAAACAGCCTGACATCGACGGAGCACTGGTGGGCGGAGCATGTTTGAAAGCTGATTCCTTCACGTCGATCATCGAAGCCGCAGTCAGGTCCTCTCAAAACTAGGTTCTCGTCTTCGCGTTTTGCCGACCGGCTAAGTTATTGTAATTCATGAAGCTGGCGTCCATACTTCGTTGATTCTGTTGAAGTTATTGATTGCATTCCCGCCCGTAATGTATTATATTCCGTACTCTTGCTGGGCCGTAACCCAGTGCCTTCTTGGCACATTCTCCTCAAAGAATTGACCAAAAAAACCAATATTTGCAAGCTTTTTCTCTCTTTGGTTTTTTTGCCCCTGGCGTTCTTTGGACCCACGTTGTTTTCACAACCTCGTGTTTTTGAGAACGGCCAGCCTACCCTTCGCGGATCCGATGTCGGCTTACACTTGGATACTCCTGCCCGGCAGAGAATAGACCTCGCCGGAACATGGTCCTACAGCCTCGACAACGAGAAGTGGAACGATGTCAAGGTTCCAAGCTCATTCGATTACGAAGGCCGGATGACGTTCCAGCGGAAAGTATCGGTTCCGGAAGCTCTTCTTGGTTCTTCGAACTTCAAATTCGTTGCGCTGGGTATCAACTATGACACAGAAGTTTTCATCAACGATATTTTCATAGGTAAACATGCAGGCGGATACACGCCGGTCGAGTTTGACGTGCCGGACAATGTTCTCCAGCTTGGCGCAGAAAATGTTCTCAAAGTCGTTGTTTTAAACCAGCTGACGGCTCGGTCAACACTCCCGGTGCGGAAGCAAGTCTGGGGATGGCGAAACTACGGCGGGATTCTCAGGGATGTTTTCCTGGTTGCCATGCCGAAACTGTGGATCGAAAGAGTCAATGTACGCCTGGAAATCGACTCGACAGGAAAGCAGGGGACCTTCAGAGTAGAAGCGACGATCAGCAACCGGGATTTCGCAGGATTAAGGCGCGACAGCGTTGACTTAAAGGCGAAGCCGGTTGTGTACTCCCTTCAACTCGAAGTGTACGACAAGCTCTCCGACATGCTGATCGTGCAGTCCCCTCCGGTGCCGCTCGCGATCCAGTCAAATCGCGACCATGAGGCCAGGGCTTCGGTGGTTTTAAGCGCGCCGAAACTGTGGAGTCCGGAAACACCGGAGCTGTATCTCCTTCGGACAACGATCACCGCCGTCGAAGGCAAACAACGCAGCGTCATCGACCAGGTCGCGCGCAGTGTGGGCTTTCGAAGGCTTGAACTCGATCAAAACGATTTTGTCATCAACAGGTCGAAAAGAAAGCTGAAGGGAGTTGTCTGGCACGAAGACTCGCCAAGTCATGGAGGCTCGCTTACGTATGAACAAATGGAGAAAGACATTGCGCAAATCAAAACGCTCGGAGCGAACGCAGTGCGTTTTGCCTTTCATCCACCTCATCCGTATTTGATAAACCTCTGCGCCCGTTATGGCCTGTTTGCCCTCCTCGAGATTCCGGTTTGGAATGTTGCGGCCGACGTGCTGGCAGAGGAATCGTTCCAGCTGATGACGGAGGCAACCGCGAAGGAAATGGTGGAAGAGTTCCGCGATAATCCCGCCGTGATCGCGTGGGGGATCGGGAGCGATTTTGATTCGGCAGACCCCCGTGCGATCCTTTATGTGAACAGGATTACAAAGTTCGTGAAGTCCCTCGACAGCCGTCCCGTGTATTTCGGCTCGAGGATGATTGAAAACGAACTCGCATCGGCGGGCGTGGATCTTGCAGCTGTTGAGCTTCCTACAAGGGACCTGAAATCGTTTAAACAGCTCCTCGCGGACTGGAAGAAGAGGCACGCGGGCAAACCGGTCATCATCATGAGTTATGGGAAGGAAGTTGAGCATGCGAACAGAAATGGCTGGAGCGATCCGATGTCTCAGGAAGCCCAGGCACGCTTCTTCCTCCAGTACTACGGTGCGATCAAAGAAGTGGGCGTTGCGGGAAGTTTCATCTCCTCATTCGCAGACTGGAAAGGGGACAGGCCGATCCTGACCATGAGGTCCTCGGACCCGTACATCCATCCTGTGGGTTTGATGAGTTATGCGCGCGAAAAGCGGTTCGCCTACGACCAGGTGAAAGTGCTATACGGAGAAGAGAAAACCTCAGCGATTCCGGTCGGCCAGCACCGCTCATCGTTTCCCGTTGCTCACATTGTCGCGGGGTTGTTTGTGATCATCGTTGGCGGTTATCAGTATGCATACAACCGCCGCTTCGGAGAAGCAGTCCGGCGGGCTTTTCTGCGCTCGTATAATTTCTATGCCGACTTGCGCGACTCGCGCGCTGCTTCAGTGCTTCACACGCTCACGCTGGGAGCCCTGATTTCTTTGACGCTGGGCGTGATGACTTCCAGTATCCTGTATCATTACCGCAGCGACAAACTGTTCGACTATCTCCTGACGTATTTCATCGTATGGGACAGTGTCAAGGAACTCCTTGTGTTCGCCACGTGGAATCCATCGCTAGGGATACTCGGTTTCACCGTCGTGTTTTTTCTTGGCATTTGGATCTTCGCTCTCCTCGTAAAGCTCTGCGCCGTGCTTGTGAGAACGCGGGTTCGATGGTTTCATGCATACTCAGTTCCCGTGTGGGGAGCTCTTCCGATTATTTTCCTGAGTCCCGTTGCCATGAGCCTCTTTAAGGTGATGGAAAACCCGATGTATGTCATCCCATCCTTGGTGTTGATTGCAATCTTTCTTCTGTGGGCTACGGTGAGGATCTTTGCCGGGATTTCGGTGATCTACGATATCAGTCCTGCGAAGTCGTACATCGGCGGCGTCGTCGTGGGTGCCGTCGTCCTGGGAGCGGTCTATTTCTATTATGACTCTGCGTTTGCGATCGGCTCGTATCTGAGGTTTGCCATGAATGTCACAAGGAGCCTCGGATAATGTATCTCTCCAAGCTGGAAATATTCGGGTTTAAATCATTTGCACAGAAAGTGAGCCTCACGTTCGATTCCGGTATGACGGCCATTGTGGGTCCCAATGGATGCGGAAAAACAAACGTGGTCGATGCCATCCGGTGGGCTTTGGGAGAGCAGCGCCCCACAACGCTTCGAAGCGACAAGATGGAGGATGTGATCTTCAACGGGACGAAATCCAGAAAGCCGCTCAGCATCGCCGAAGTTTCAATTACCATTGAAAACACGAAAGGCATTCTTCCGACGGAGTTTTCCGAGGTGACGATCACGCGCCGCGTGTATCGTTCGGGCGAAGGCGAATATTTTTTGAACAAGACGGCGTGCCGTCTGAAGGACATCCGGGATCTTTTCATGGATACGGGTATGGGCTCGGACGCTTATTCTGTGATTGAACTGAAGATGGTGGAAAGCATTCTGAGCGACAGTTCTGATGAACGAAGGCGCCTGTTTGAAGAATCCGCAGGCGTTACCAAATACAAACATCGCCGAAAAGAAGCACACCGGCGTCTTGAGTCAGTGCGAGTCGACCTGACGCGTGTCAACGATATCGTGAGAGAAGTGCAGAAAGCCGTGAGTTCTCTCGAACGCCAGGCTCAAAAAGCAGAGAAGTACAACGAGCTCGTGAAGCGACTTTCAGGCCTGGAAATCGACCTCCTGAGCCGGGAATATTCAAGCGTTCTCACAAAGATCGCTCCGCTCAAGGAACAACTCAGCCTCACGGTTACCGAGAAAAATCGAATCGAAGTCGAAGTCAAACAGGAAGAGGCCTTGCTGGAGGTGTTGCGGAAGGAAATGGAGGAACTCGAAGACAAGTTGACAGGTGCGCAATCCGACCTTTCTTCTCAGCAATCCAGGATTCACGAAATCGAGCAACAACTGGCCACTTCAAAAGAACGCCGTCGGGCGTTACTGTCCAACATTGAGCGGTTTGACAGCGAAAAAGTAGAACTGCAGAGCCAGCAAAAAGAGCTCAAGCAAAAGCAAATCGGCTACCGCGGGCAGCTGGAAAACACGAGAGAGCAGGTTGCCTCCGCAGAAAGGGTCTTTGTTCAGAAAAAGACCGACCTGGACGAGTTCGAAAAGCAGCTGAATATCAAAAAGGCCGGCCTGAAATCGCACCAGGAGAATGTTATATCCTTGCTGCACAAGATTTCGGATTTGCGGCATCGGGAATCGACGGCAAAGGCGCGCATTGAGAATATCCGGGGTCGCATTGGCCATATCTCGGAAGAGAATGCGAGCTACCGTCAGGATATCGAGACGAATGAAGAGCTGATCGCCAGGTTTACAGCCGAGGATCGTGAACTCCGCAGAAAACATGCCGAAGCTGAAGTGCGGGTTCACCAGATGGAGGATTACAAGGAGAAACTTCAGAAGGACATCGAAGCGATGCGGCACCGCGACATTGAGTTGCGGGGCGAAATGGAGCGCAAGGAGTCACGAATCGATTTTCTCAAGAGCCTCGTGGAGAGTTTTGACGGCTATTCCGAAGGAGCGAGGTATCTCATCACGAGCAATGAATGGGGCGACAAGATTCAAACTGCCGTCGGCGATGCCGTTACGGCCGACCCGACCTACCGTGTCGCCGTTGAGACAGCGCTCGGGGACGCGGCGGGTTACATCGTGGTCGATGACGTCGAGGAAGCCTATGCCGCAATGGATTTCCTGAAAAAGAATCAGAAGGGGAAAGCGACATTCATTTGTTTGAATCGCATTCCAACAATCCAAAACCATCGGCCGCCTGTGCAACATCCAGGGGTCATTGGGTGGGTCAAGGATGTCGTCTCGTTTGACGGGCGATATCAGAAGCTTTTCAGTTTTCTGTTCGACGAGACGCTCATCGTTCGGGACATTGCAGCGGCGAGCGCCGTCGTCACTCAAGAACAGAATTTGCGTTGTGTGACGGTCGACGGGGAGATTGTTACCGGCAAGGGAGTGGTGCGGGGCGGAAGTTTGCGGCAGGATGAAGGAGGCCACATCGGAAAAAAAGCCCAGCTCGATGAATTATCGGAGGATCTCAAGAAGCTGGCGCTGCAAACTGAGAAGTTTCAGGGGGAGATTCAAGAGAAAGTGAAAGAGGTTGGCGGGGTCAATCTGAAAACGCTCACCGAGGAAGCTCGCGAAATCGAGCAGGCGAAAACCTCTGTTGAGGTAAGGATTGCACAATTGGAATTCGAGAAAAAGCGAGCACATGAGAATATTGAACGAAACCAATCGGAATCTGAGAAGTTTCAGCAGGAAATGAAAGTGTTGTCGACGGAACTTGAAGACATCACTCCTTCGGTTGAAGCCTCGGACAAGAAAAAGGCGGAAGCGGAACGACAGGTCGGCACCGCTTCAAGCGAATTGGCCACGATGGAGGCCCTGTGGAACGAATACTCGAAACTCGCAAACGACGCCAACATGTACGTTCTATCCTTGAAATCGGAGGAACGCAGCATCCAGCAATCGATTGAGCATGCAGAATCCACCCTGGAATCGATCGCTGTGACGCTGGAACAGCGGGCAAACCAGGCGGCATCGGCGAAGGTTGAAATTGGCACTCTCGCGGACGAGATGAAAGAGCTGGAGGCCAACCACGTCGATGCAAGGCGGGAGTTTGAATCACTGCTGGAGCGAAAAAAATCGGTGGACATCGAATTCGTGGCCAAGCGTTCCAATATCCACGAGGTCGAGCTGAAGCTCAAAGACGAGCGCCAGGTACAGGAGGGGTCTCTCAAATCGGCGCATGATTTGGAGTTCAAGATCCAGGAACTCTCCCTGAAAGCCGAGAACCTGAAATCCCGCGCAAAAGATGAATTTGAGATGGAGCTGAAGCTCCAGGAGTATGCGGAAGAACAATTCGATTTCAATTTTGCCCGTGAGGAAATCCGTGGCATCAAGGAAAAAATCCGAACCCTGGGCAATATCAACTTCGCCGCGTTTGAGGAATACAAAAGCGAGAAAGAACGCCTGGATTTTGTCGTCGCGCAGCGGGACGACCTTGTCGAATCTGAAAAAACCCTGCTTTCCACGATCGATGAAATCAACACGACCGCCCAGCAGAAATTCCTGGAAACATTCGAAAAGATCCGGGAAAACTTCGTCATGATTTTCAAGGAGTTGTTTGACGAGGGCGACGAGTGCGACCTGGCTTTGGAGAAAGAGGTCGACCCTCTCGAAGCGAAGATTGAGATCACGGCAAAGCCTCGCGGCAAACGCCCCACTTCGATTGATTTGTTGTCGGGCGGCGAAAAGACGCTCACGGCCATCGCTCTCTTGTTTGCCATTTATCTTGTGAAGCCCAGTCCATTCTGTATTCTCGACGAAGTGGACGCGCCGCTCGACGATTCGAACATCGACCGCTTCACCCGTATCCTC
>JANOGR010000374.1:0-11829 GCA_031406095.1 Ignavibacteriales bacterium | reverse complement strand
TCTCCCCGCCCCGACTCCTCAAAACTGCTGCCTTATTTTTTCAGCAATCTCGTGTAAGTCAGCCTCAGATCCCGCCTTCATCCATTTGATCCTTTTGTCTGCTCTGAACCACGTCAGCTGACGCTTGGCAAACCGGCGCGTGTTGCGCTTGATCAGATCCGCCATCGTCTTCACATCGATTCTGCCGTCCAGATACTCGAACACTTCTTTGTAGCCCACGGTGTTCAGCGCGTTCAGATGGATGCCGTAACCACGTTGGCTCAAAGACTCGACTTCATCCACAAGGCCATCCTTGAGCATCCGGTCTACACGCATGTTAATCATTCCATAGAGAGCTTCACGTTCCCAATTGAGTGCAAACTGCTCGGTTGAAAACGAATGGACTCTTTCTTGCTCGGAATGCAGTTGCGAGATTGGTTTTCCCGTAATGTAGTACACTTCGAGCGCCCTGATTATTCTGCGGGGTTTGTTTCCGTCAGATATCGCGGCTGACTGTGGGTCAACAGCCCGGAGTTTTTTCATCAACTCTTCCGCCCCGTGTTCCTTCCATTGCTGTTCAAGCTGTTCCCGAATCTCCGGATCTTTGCCCGGCCCTTCGAAAAGCCCGTCAATGGCGGCCTTGACATACAGGCCAGAACCGCCGACAAGGATCGGCAGCTTCTTTCGGCGGACAATCTCATCGATCTTTTTCGCCGCGTCTTTTCCAAATTCCCCCGCGCTGTAATCGTGGTCGGGATCCAGCATGTTGATAAAATGATGAGGGATTTTGTTCAGCTCCGACGGCGCGGGTTTGCCCGTTCCGATGTCGAGATACTTGTAGACCTGTCTCGAATCGGCGCTGACGATCTCGCCGTCGAGCATCCCGGCGAGTTCGATGGCTAACGGGGTTTTGCCGGAGGCGGTGGGACCGACAATGGCCAAAACCTTTGGGAGCGAACGCTTCAAACTAACCTTGATTCCAGCCCTTTTTGCCAATCAGAGGCACAAACTTGAATCCGTGGACTTCTGTTGATTCAAAGGTGCCGTTGATTTTTGTGACCACCCTCAGGCCCTGCATTTCGAGGTCCCCCACAGGAATGACCAGCCGGCCACCGTCGGTCAGTTGTTGAAGCAAAGGTTCGGGTACTTGTGGAGCGGCCGCAGTGACGATGATGCCGTCGTACGGGGCGAATTCCGACCAGCCCACCGTCCCGTCCCCACAGCGTGAAGCGATTCGGTAGCCGAGTTTCTCCAAAATCTTCCGAGCCTGCAAATGGAGCTCCATGTGCCTTTCAATCGTAAACACCCTGCATCCCATTTCTGCAAGGATTGCTGCCTGGTAACCCGAGCCCGTACCGACTTCAAGGATCTTAGCTTCCTTCATCGGGTTCAATTCCTGCGTCATGAAAGCCACGGTATACGGCTGAGAAATTGTCTGCGAGCTTGCGATGGGGAGAGCGGTGTCGTCGTAAGCCCTGTTCGAGAAAGCGCCGGGAACAAAAAGATGCCTCTCGACCTTCAGCATGGCTGCGATGAGGCGTTCGTGGGTGATGCCGCGCGCCCGCACGAGCTTGATCATGTCTTTCCGGTCTTCTTCAAACCTTCCCATCAGTAGTCCCTCAAAAGAACCTTCACAAAACCAACCGTCGTGGCCCAGTGCGACATGGAGCTCTTTTCGTTTGCGTAGACCGTCTGGACGGGCACGGAGCCGATGCTGAACCCGAGTTTCGCCGCCTTGATGAGAAATTCGGTTTCCGCTTCGAACCCGGCCGATTGGAGAGAGACGCTGTCGATGACATTGCGCCTTATAAGCCGGAAACCACACTGGCTATCCTGGATCGCCAACCCTGTCCTCATGGAAACCAGTCGTGACGTAACGGTATTCGAAAGGACACGGTGCAACGGCATAGCCGTTCTCCATCGCGGGCGTCTTCCGAGAACAATATCGGCCTTCGTGATTCTCTGGATTTCGAAAAACGATGGGAGATCTTCGGGTTGGTGCTGCAGGTCTGCGTCCATCGTAACGACAAAACCAAAATCTGTGTTTCGAATGGCTTTGAACCCTGTTTGGAGCGCCCGCCCCTTGCCAAGGTTCTTGTCATGCCTGCACACCTGAGCCCCCGCCCTGCTGCTGACTTCGGATGTGGCGTCACTCGAGCAGTCGTCCACCACCAGAATCTGTCCGGGTTCAACGAAGGGTCGGAGTCTTTTGAACATTTGCGGAAGCGAATCGGCTGCGTTGTATGCCGGTATGACGACGGCTGCGGACTGGAAAAGACTATCCAAACTGGGGAACTGCGGATAAGAAGTGGTCGGGTTTGAGCGCATCGCTCATCCTCGCAACGCGGCTCATTTCTTTGACGTCATGCACCCGTACAATATTCGCCCCATTGAATATACAAGCGGCCACCGCTGCAGCCGTCCCTTCCAGTCGCTCCGACGCGGAGAGGTTCAAGATGGTCCCGATGAAGGATTTTCTCGACGGGCCAACGACGACCGGGAAACCAAGCCTTCTGAATTCGTGAAGACGCTTTATCAATGTCACGTTGTGTTCCAATGTTTTCCCAAACCCGATGCCGGGGTCGACCATCATTTGTTGAATACCGGCAACACCCGCCTTCTTAGCCTGCGTTTCAAGAAAACCGGCAATTTCGGCAACGACATCCTCATACACGGGATTCTGCTGCATCGTTTTGGGAGTGCCCTTCATGTGCATGATGACCACTGAGGCTCGGTGACGGGTCAACACTGCCAGCATGCCGGCATCGGACAGCCCGGAGATGTCGTTGACCACAAGAGCGCCTGACTGTAATGCTGCATCGGCGACAGCAGCTTTGTAGGTGTCGACTGAAAGAGGAGTGTCAACCTGTTTCGCGAGGCTCTCCACGACAGGAATCACACGCCGCAGTTCTTCTTCAAGGGGAAGCGGGTCGGAACCCGGTTTTGTGGATTCGCCGCCGACATCGATGAAATCCGCGCCTTCTTCCACCATTCGCAGGCCATGCCGGACGGCAGCGTCAACGCTGAAATATTTTCCTCCGTCTGAAAAGGAATCGGGCGTCACGTTCAGGACTCCCATGAGGAAAGTTTTCGTGGAAAAATCGTAGGTCTTGGGTCCGAAGCGAAACGGACTCACTGAGGCGGGAGGATTCACAAAACTCCTTGAGCGCTATGGCTCACTGCAGGAATGGTAATAACCGCATTTCGGACACACCAGCTTGCATTTGCGGCTCTCCAGTACCGTTCCGCAGTTGACGCAATATTGCCAGTAGTGGAGTTCTTCAGTCTTCGTGTGGGGAATCTTGCGCTCTTCTATCTTCGGCTGTTGGTGCGTTTCGTCCACGGAGAAATCTACGGATTTGTTCAGCCTCAATCAAGAAAACCCTACCAGGCCAATCTCAGCAACCCAATCCCGACTGCCTTCACGGCCCAGACCATATTGAACGGTTCCTTGTCGGTTGTCGTCGCCGGGATGTCCATCGATGAATGATAATACGCTGAGTAATCTATCGTCACCGAGTCCTTGTGCCCTTTCCATGCCTTGGATGACCATCCCGGAGTTTGCGGCATCGTCTTTGGAATATTCCACGCGGCTGTATAAACGGTGATGGCGGGAATTTCCGCTGCCGGTGCAGAAATCTTCTTCAGATAGTCCGGCAAGAAAACGTACGAGTCAGTTCCCCCCTGTGCCGGGTTGGTCGTTGCCTCGTTCCAGAATCCTCTCTTCCCCGCATAATCCTCGCCTACTTTTTCGAAAACCCTCAGAAATCGTTCGTTCTGGCGGATATCGTTGCCTTCAAAGTAGACACAGTTACGCGTCTTCCCTGTGCCGATTTCGTCATAATTCACCACCCCGAGAATTTTGCCCAATTCCTGTGCGTGTGTGCGAACATAGTGTTCCGTTGAAAAGTACTCACTCCCCCAGACAATAAATTTCACCGACTGAGCCGGCACCGGGATTTCCTTTCTTGCAACAAGGTCCTTCATGACTCGCGCCAATTCCATAACACCGGCAACTCCGGATGCATTATCGTCTGCCCCGGGACCTCCGGAGTCGGAATCTCCATGCGCACACACAATATAATAATCGTCGGATTTTCCCTTGAGGGTTGCCGTAACGGTTCTGGGCCGTCCGCGTCGAATCGACGTTTTGGCAGAAAATCGAATAACGATATCCTTCCCTCGACGTAACTCTTGTTTCAAACGCTCGCCGTTCTGAAAAGAAATGTTGAAGAGTGGAATTCGATTTTCATTCGAAGACGGCAATTCGGTGACCAGGGACCACGACTTGTACCCGACAAGATTTGAATCATACGAGAGAATACACGCGGCCCCCGCATTCACAAGGCGAGCATAGATATCGTGAGAAACAATTGCAGGGACAAGGACGGCGGAACTGTCGATCGCAGCGGATTCAATATCTTGTTCTGACGCAACCAGAACGAGTTTTGTCCGCTTGGAGGCGGCTGAAGGTGAAAACCCGGCCAGCCATTCATTCCTGATGAGATTCCGCAGCCCATTCGGTTTTTCTACCTGCAGCAACCATCTCTCATGCGTGAACACCGGCTTTTCGGGGTCTTGGGACAACGCTGCTTTGTATCCGAACGACTTGAATTTGTCAAGCACATACCGGCTCGCTTTGTCTCCGGATTTTGTGCCGCCGAGTCGGTTTCCAAATGAAACAAGGTCTCGTACCGTCTGGGTGAGTCGAGGCTGCTCTACTTGTCCGCAAAACTTACGTTCGATAGAGCGCTGCGAGAAAGCGTCCAGCTGCGGGAGAACAAGAACGAGAAGGAGTGCTGGGAAAGGGCGGTTCACCGTCTAAAGAATAAACAAAAAAGGGTCGAGTTCCAACCCGACCCTTCATGACACTTACTTCCTGAAGAGAGAATCCAGCAGAGTGTCGAAAATGGTACGCACCACCTGGAAAAATGGTGTCAGGACTTTCGTCCTGACACATCAGCAGAATCTAGAGACCTTTGACCTTGGCTGCTTTATCGTACATCAACGAGACAACCAGCCAGCCGATGGCGACAACTCCCAAGAGATAATACCAGCCGTTTACGGCGACGGTGGCCGTGGTGTGAGCGTTGATCATTGCCCACAACATGGGAACCGACATGTAGGTGTTGTGGCGCGATCGCTGACCTACGAGGGCAACGACAGCAGCATCGGGAGCAGAACCTTCCTTTATTGCCGCAAGGACCTTCTTTTGGCCCGGCCAAATGCGCATCCACACGTTTGCGGCCATGAGAGTTCCGAACATCATTCCCACGTGAATCACGTACGCGCGATAACTGAAATGTGCGAAGTCGACCATCAGATATGTCACAAGGGCGATGACGACAAAGCTCGCTGCCCCGAATATCTTGATGTCCTTACCCAGATTCTTGGCCAGCATGTCATACGCCGGGAATATCAGAAATGTAACAGCCAACATAACGTAACTCCATGTTCCCCAGCCTCCCATACCCATCTCAAACATCAGCCCGCCGTGATAAAACACCAACGCTGCCAGCAATACTCCTGTTACCCACGTATAGGCCGCGCCCCATCGGAAGAAGTAAAGCGCCCGGGGGATCAACTCCGGGATAACTTTCTTTTTCGTCTCCGCATCCATCGTCCCTGCGAATGGAATGTTGACAAAGTTGAACCAATAGAGCAAACCGACCCATAAGATTCCCGCAGCCACATGCAGCCAGCGAAACAACACGCTGAGAAGTTCCATATAATCCATATATCCTCCTGTAGTACCTTTGTGGTGGAAGAATAAACTTTTTTAACCGATGTTGAGCATGAGTTTTGCTGCTTCCGACATCATGCCCGTACTCCAAATCGGGTCGAACACCAACTCTACCATGACATTCTTGACTCCGGACACCTGCTGCGCTTTGACCTTCACATCGTTCGCGATGATGGGACCCATCCCGCAACCCGGCGCCGTGAGCGTCATTTTCACGAACACGTTTGCTTCTCCCGGTATTTCCTCGTCGACGTTCAAGTCATACACAAGCCCCAGGTCGACGATATTCACGGGGATCTCAGGGTCATAGCATTCCTTCAGTGCCTCCCACACACCGAGCTCAAGCTCGGTCTTCGCTGTGACTTCGCGGCTGCCGACGGCTATCTTGTATTCCCTGGCTTCTGGTTGCTTCATCGGAAGCATACTTTACACTCCAAACGAATTGCCGCATCCGCAACTTTTGACGGCTTGCGGATTGTTAAAAACGAACCCGCGTCCGTTCAACCCCTCATTAAAGTCGAGAGTTATACCCGACAGATAGAGCAAGCTCTTCGTATCGACGTTCACCGTGAGCCCTTCAAGCTCGAAAGTCTGGTCACCCTCCCGCGGCTTTTCATCAAACGCCAGCACGTAAGACATGCCGGAACACCCTCCACCCTTCACGCCCAGTCGCAGGGCGAAATTCTCGGGAATCTTGTTATCGGCTTTGATTTTTCTGACTTCCTGGGCCGCCCGCGGCGTGATGACAATTTCGTCGGGTTTGGTTTGGACGATGACTTCGCTCATGTGGACTCCTTTGTGTTATTCCGTTGTGACAGTCGATTTCGTTTCTTTTGAATTCAACGCTTTGTGCATGGTATGCCAGGCGAGGATGGCGCACTTCACTCTCGCCGGAAATTCGCTCACCCCTGAGAAAACAGCGAGCTTTCCAATGTCGTCCAGTGAACCCGTATAGGAACCGGTGACTAATTTATGAAAAATGTCGAAAAGCTGCTCGGCCTCCGCTTTGCTTTTTCCTTTCACGCTCGACGCCATGACGGATGCTGAAGCCTTGGAAATAGCGCAACCCGAACCGACAAAGCTTACGTCTGCAACCGAATCGCCGTTCATTTTCATAAAAATGGTGTAATGGTCGCCGCACAAAGGATTGTAGGCCTCGATTTCCCTGTCGGCGTCTTCCATTTGCCGAAAATTTCTCGGATTCCTGTTGTGGTCGAGAATGATCTCCTGGTAAAGCGACTTCACGTCGGACGTCAATCGAATACCTCTTTGACTTTATAAATTCCTTTCACCAGAGCATCAACCTCTTCTTTCGTGTTGTAGATGCCGAAGGAGGCCCGCGCAGTAGCCGGCACGCCAAAACGGTCCATCACTGGCTGAGCACAATGATGTCCGGTGCGAACGGCAATCCCCTCGCGATCAAGGATTGTTCCCACGTCATGAGGATGAACGTTCTCAAGGACAAACGAGAGAACACCGGCCTTGTCTTTCGCTGTGCCGATGATTCTTAGTCCTTTGATTGAAGCAAGGGCTTCCGTTGCATAGTTGAGAAGATCGCGTTCATATGAACTTACGGACGCCCAATCGAGCCGGTCTAGGTAATCGATGGCGCTGCCGAAACCGATCGTCCCGGCAATGTTCGGAGTTCCTGCTTCGAATTTGTACGGCAAATCATTGTATACAGTTTTCTCAAAGGTTACCGATTTGATCATGTCTCCACCGCCTTGATACGGAGGCATATCGTTCAAGAAAGACGCCTTGCCGTAGAGAGCTCCGATCCCCGTCGGACCGTACATCTTATGAGCAGAGAATGTGTAAAAATCGCAATCGAACTCGCGGACATCGACTTTCATGTGCGGCACGGCCTGCGCGCCGTCAAGCACAACCGGGATTCCCCGCCGATGCGCCAGTTCGATCATATGTTTCACAGGATTGATCGTGCCCAGCGAGTTCGAAATGTGCGCGATGGAAACCAGTTTTGTCCGGTTGCTGAGCAACCGTTCGTAATCCTCAATGACAACCTCTCCAGCATCATTGATAGGAGCAACACGCAATGCGGCCTCGTTCTGCTGGCAGAGAATCTGCCAGGGCACGATGTTCGAATGATGTTCAAGCCCGGATATGAGAACCTCATCGCCCTTTCTGACATGCGTGCGTCCGTACGTTTGCGCAACAAGGTTGAGGCCTTCCGTCGTACCCCTGACAAAAACGATTTCATACGGATGTGCGGCATTGATGAACCTCTGAACCTTCAAACGGGCGTCTTCATACGACCGGGTCGCCAGCTCGCTCAGTGTATGCACTCCGCGGTGCACATTGGAGTTTTCAGTCTCATAATACCTCTTCATTGCGTCGATAACGGCATGCGGTTTTTGACTCGTTGCTGCGTTGTCGAGGTACACGAGGTTTCGTCCACGCACATTTCGGGCGAGAATGGGGAAATCCTTTCGGATTCTCGCCACATCAAAGAGTATTTCCCGCGTAGCGTGCGAAATCATTTTGTCGAGGTTTCTTTTGCAAAAACCCTGGATTGTTCAAGCCGGTCGTGCAGAATTTTCTGGAGCTCCTCCCGCATTTCCTGAATCTTGATCTTGTTGACGACATCGCTTGCAAACGCATAGATCAGGATGTCCCTCGCCTTGTCGACTCCGATTCCGCGGGAACGCAGGTAAAAAAGCGCTTCTTCATCAAGTTGGCCGATGGTTGCGCCGTGCGTGCATTTGACGTCATTGGCAAAAATCTCGAGCTGGGGTTTTGTGTCGATGGATGCCTCGTCCGAAAGGACAAGGTTCTTGTTCGTCTGCTTGGCATCCGTTTTCTGGGCATCTTTTCGCACTAAAATCTTGCCGTTAAACACACCCTTGGATTTGCCGGCGAGAATCCCCTTGTAAAGCTCGTGGCTCGGACAATGAGGTTTTGCATGGTCGATCGTCGTGTGATTGTCGATATGCTGGCTGCCCGTGCCGAGGTACAAACCATTGATCGTTGCCTCGGCTCCTTCGCCGTCCAGCACGGCCATGATGTTGTTTCGAACAAATCCGCCGCCAAACGTGATGGCATTCGAGATAAAGTTACTGTTCCTTTGCTGGTGCACGTGCATGCTGGAAACGTGAAAAGCTTCCAGGCTATCCTGCTGGACCTTATCGAGCTCAACGACGGCGTTTTCCCCCAAGGCAGCCTCAACGACAACATTCGTAAAGTAGGTTTTGGCTGACAAGTGTACATGGCTTTCCACAAGAGCAGCCTGACTCGATTTTCCGGCCACGATCAGTGCTCTCGGATAGGAAACAAACTCTGTTTCACCGGTTGATACAAACATGAGATGAATCGGCGTGTCAAGAACAACGCCGTCGGGGATATGAACAAACAGTCCGTCCACCAGAAAAGCTGTGCTCAGAGCGGTAAACGCGTCGTCGCCATACTTCGCATAGAGGGCGAGGTGTCTTTCAACCAACCCTGCATCGTGCTTCACAGCATCAGCGATACTCCCCATCTTTACGCCGCCCGGTAATTTGCCAACAGATGAAAGTTCTTTCGAGTAATGCCCGTTAACACAAACAAGGATGTGCGCCTTCGGAATGTTGAGATTGAATCTCTTGATGTCGGATGTTTTTAATCCTACCGCCGAACCGCTGCGAACCGGGTTAAAGTGACGCTGGGTAAGCGGCTTCACGTCTGTGTATTTCCATTCCTCGTGCTTCGTGGTCGGGAATCCCAGATCGGCGAAACGTGAGAGTGCATCCTTGCGAATCTTGTGCAACGATGAGGAAGCCTCTCCGTTGAGGTTTTTCTCCAGATCACTAAAATCCGCAAGATACCGGTCTTTTCCAGAATCTTTGGATGTGAAATTCATATCTGTTTTCTTTGTTTCAATCATTCACTACACCGTCACTTCCGATTCTTCTTTAACCCAATCGTAGCCTTTTTCTTCCAGCTGCAGAGCAAGTTCTTTTCCACCGGATCGAACGATACGTCCGTTGAGGAGAACATGCACGTGGTCTGGAACAACGTAACTGAGAATTCTTTGGTAATGAGTCACAAGGATGACCGCATTGCTCTTGCTCCGAAACTTGTTGATACCCTCGGCGACAATCCGCAGCGCATCGATGTCGAGACCCGAATCCGTTTCGTCCAGGATG
This sequence comes from Ignavibacteriales bacterium, assembly GCA_031406095.1. GTDB lineage: Bacteria > Bacteroidota > Ignavibacteria > UBA10030 > UBA10030 > JANOGR01. Next base: position 1,968 of record JANOGR010000374.1, on the reverse strand, counting down.
GCAAGCTTCGGTTCCAGTACAGCCATCTGAAAGATCTCATTCCGCTTCTTTTCTCCGCCTGAAAAACCCTGGTTCACCGGTCGATTCAGGAGGGTCTCGTCCATGTTCACAGACTTCGCCTTCTCCTTGATGAGCTTCAGGAATTCCATGGCATCGAGTTCCTCGAGTCCATGATGCTTCCGAACGGCGTTGAGTCCGGATTTGAGAAAATATGCATTGCTCACACCAGGAATCTCAACGGGATACTGGAATGCCATGAACACGCCTTCGCGGGCACGCTCATCAGGATCCATGTCCAGCAAGTCCTTGCCCTGATAACGTATCTCTCCCTGGCTCACAGCATAAGACTCGCGGCCTGCAAGCACCTGTGCCAACGTGCTTTTTCCCGACCCGTTTGGGCCCATGATGGCATGCACTTCTCCCACGTTCACTTTCAGGTCGATGCCTTTGAGGATTTTCTTTCCTTCGATTTCAGCGTGTAGATTTACGATTTCAAGCATTGCTTTTGATTCCTTTTCCATTGTGATGCTTTATCCAACGCTGCCTTCCAAACTGATACCGAGCAGCTTTTGAGCCTCGACGGCGAACTCCATCGGAAGCTCTCGGAACACTTCTTTGCAGAACCCATTGACAATCATGTTCACTGCGTCTTCAGTTGAAATACCGCGCTGCTTGCAGTAGAAAATCTGGTCTTCACCGATTTTCGAGGTGGAGGCTTCGTGTTCGATTCTTGCAGTGCTGTTCTTGACTTCCATGTACGGGAAGGTATGGGCTCCGCATTGGTCGCCGATCAGCAACGAATCGCACTGAGAAAAATTCCTGGCACCGACAGCCTTTTTGCTGATCTTGATCAACCCGCGATAAGAGTTCTGGCCGTGACCCGCAGAAATGCCCTTCGACACAACGGTGCTGCGCGTGTTCTTCCCTAAATGAATCATCTTCGTGCCCGTATCGGCCTGCTGGTAGTTGTTTGTAACAGCGACTGAATAAAACTCGCCGACCGAATTATCGCCTTGCAGAATGCAGCCAGGATACTTCCAGGTAATGGCTGCACCCGTTTCAACCTGGGTCCATGTGATTTTCGAATTCTTACCCTGACATTTTCCCCGTTTCGTGACAAAGTTGTAGATACCGCCCTTCCCCTCTTTGTCGCCAGGATACCAGTTCTGAATCGTCGAATACTTGATCGTTGCGTTGTCGAGCGCGACAAGTTCCACAACAGCCGCATGCAGCTGGTTCTCGTCACGCATGGGAGCAGTGCATCCTTCCAGGTAGCTGACGGTTGCGCCTTCGTCGGCCACGATCAAAGTCCGCTCAAACTGTCCAGTCTCCTTGGCATTGATGCGGAAATACGTGGAGAGTTCCATCGGACAACGGACACCTTTTGGTATATAAGCAAACGAGCCGTCGCTGAAGACAGCTGAATTCAACGTCGCAAAGAAATTATCGGTGTACGGAACCACCGAACCGAGATACTGCTTGACAAGGTCTGGATGCTCACGAACCGCTTCGGAGAATGAACAAAAAATAATTCCGAGCTCGCCGAGCTTCGCCTTGAATGTCGTTGCCACCGAGACGCTGTCGAACACCGCATCCACAGCGACGCCGGAAAGGAGTTTTTGCTCTTCGAGCGGGATTCCGAGTTTTTCGAATGTTTTGCGTATCTCCGGGTCGACTTCATCCAGGCTGTTCAGTTTGGGCTTATTCTTCGGAGCGGAGTAATACCGAATGCCCTGATAGTCGATGGGTCCAAACTTGATATTCGCCCATGTCGGCTCGGCATTGTTCTTTTCCAGTTCCTGCCAATGCCTAAAGGCTTTCAGTCGCCACTCGAGCATCCAGGCCGGCTCGCCTTTTTTCTCAGAGATCAGCCGGACGACATCCTCGTTCAGTCCTTTTTGGATCGTCTCCTGCTCAACATCGCTGACGAATCCGTAATTGTATTCTTTCGTTGCTAATTGCTCTATC
>JANOGR010000320.1:0-9740 GCA_031406095.1 Ignavibacteriales bacterium | reverse complement strand
CGGTTCGGCGTACTCTGCTGAAAACGATGCGTTGTACGACGGCTTATCCAGGCAAGGCTCCCGCGTGGTCTCATTTGCACCGATTCTCAGGAACAGGATTTTTCCTCTTCCTCAAATCGTCGAATTGCTCATGGACCTTGGAATGCAGGGAATGGGGACGCCGGTTGAGATCGAGTTCGCGGTGAACATGTCCACCCCGGAGGGAGCGCCGAAAGAATTCGGGTTGCTGCAGATTCGACCTGTCGCGTTGAGCACAGGGCCGGAACAACTGATTACAGAAAAAACAACGCAAGAGAATCTGATTTGCTACAGTGAGCACGTTCTCGGCCACGGTGTTCTTAACAACATCCGTGATATTGTGCTCGTCGATATTCACAAGTTCGACAGGTCGAAGAGCGTCGAGGTCGCCCAAGAGATCACCCGCATGAATCAGAAGCTCGTTGACGACGGCAGGTTTTATCTTCTTATCGGCGTCGGCCGTTGGGGGTCGCTCGACCCGTGGCTTGGCATCCCGGTGAAATGGGAGCAGATCTCAGGAGCACGGGCAATCGTGGAAACGGGCTTCAAGGACATGGATGTGACACCTTCACAGGGCTCGCATTTCTTTCAAAACATTACTTCCTTCATGATCGGATACTTCACCATCAACTCATCACAAAATCAGGGGTTCGTTGATTGGGAATGGCTCTTGAGCCAGATCCCCCTGGAGTCGAGGACCTTCGTGCGCCACCTAAGGTTCGCAGACCCTATCGTGATAAAAATGAACAGACGAGAAAACAAAGGATTCATCCTGAAACCCACCTCCGGCCAGAGCAAATGAAGACCAGGAAAATTGCGAGCAAAGCACTCGCGATCATGGCGCTTGTTTATCTGCCCGCGTTCGCATATTCTCAGGAAATAACTGTCAAATGGAGTGTTCTTACGCCTGCAACGACACCTGCGAAGTCCGGGGTTTACATAGCTGGAAACCATCCGGCACTCGGCGACTGGGATCCGGGCCGGATTGAGCTTCGGAAGGAATCCGACAGCTTGTGGACCTACACTGCGAAATTTCCTAGAGGATTGAGGCTTGAATGGAAGATTACACGAGGATCCTGGAACAGCCAGGCAATCTATGAGCAAGGAGTCGTTCCGGGCAACGCCTTCCTGGACATCACAAAGGACACAGCACTCGTTCTCCGGCCGAAGAATTGGAGCGATTTTGGTATTCAAAGGATAGGGAAGATCACGGGGACGGTTCGTTACCACAGAAAGTTCAAGGGCAAGGGCTTGCAGCATGACCGTAATGTAATCGTCTGGCTTCCCCCGTCGTATGCCAGAAAAACAAAGCAGCGTTTTCCAGTTTTGTACATGCACGACGGCCAAAACGTGTTCGACCCAACCACATCTTTTTTCGGCACGGATTGGCAGGTGGACGAAGTTGCGGACAGCCTCATCAGGGCGAACCAGATGGAAGAATGCATCATCGTGGGAATTGACAACTCGTCCAACAGGGTCCCTGAATACTCAGATTCGGAGTTAGGGAGAAACTATGCCAAATTTGTCGTGACCGAACTGAAGCCGTTCATCGACCGTACCTACAGGACGAAAGCCGATGCCGCGCACACGGGAGTCATGGGGTCGTCCATGGGCGGGCTCTGCAGTTTTTTGTTCGTCTGGTGGTATCCGGATGTGTTTTCGAAAGCGGGTTGCCTTTCCAGCGCCTTTCTGTTTGACAACGACAAGATCCTGAAAGAAGTGAAATCGTACGGCGGCCTTCGCAAACGAATTCGAATCTACATGGATTGTGGGGGACGGGGGATGGAAGCGAGACTCAAGAAAGGGATGGACGATATGCGGGAGATTCTCAAGGAGAAAGGCTACAAGGAAGGCATTGATTTTGAATACTTTTATGATGAAACTGCAGAACACAACGAGGCGGCGTGGGCGGCTCGGGTGTGGAAACCGCTGAAGTTTTTGTACACGAAAGATCAGAAGAACTGACCATGTCACTCATCAAAGATGCAGTCTGTTCCAGCTGCGGAAAACAATTCTCATGGAAGGTCGAGCGTCCGAGCGACGGGTATTGGGACAGGTTTCGGAATGACGACGGTGATATTCTTGCCAACTGGTTTCGCACGAACAGCCTTTGTTGGGATCACGCCTTCGAGAAAATGCCCGAACGGTTTAAGAACATCATACGAACAGAGTTCTACGAGGAAACTTCTTCCCCGGCCTGATGCCGCATTACGAAGAATGAAGCACAATGCATGAAGCCGCATGCGAGATTGCGGCTTCTTCGTTTTTACGCTATATTTGTCGCGTTTGTTTTTCACCCTGTTTTTCATTCCTGGAGATGCCATGAAAAAGCTCGCGTTGTTCCTTATTCTTCTTTCCTCTACAGTCCTTTCACAGCAAAAACGAGCAATCACGTTTGATGATCTGATCAACATGGGTCGTGTCTCCGACCCGCGAGTATCACCCGACGGCAACTGGGTTGCTTTCGTGGTGACGTATCATAACAAGCTCGAGAACAGAACCAACAGCAACATTCACCTTGCATCCATTGCAGCGGGCGAAACTCGCCAACTGACGTCGGCCAAGGGCGCCAATAACAACCCGCGCTGGATGCCTGACGGGAAAACGATTGCCTTCATTTCAACACGCGACGGCGGATCTCAAATCTGGACCATTCCCGTCGGCGGCGGCGAAGCGAAAAAAGTATCCGCAGTGTCGACCGGAGTTTCCGGTTTGGCGGTTTCGCCGGAGGGCAAGTGGTTCGCGTTCAATAGTGAGGTGTATCCGGATTGCCCCGACGATGATTGTAATCAGAAACGTGAAGAAGCAGCTGAAAAAAGCAAAGTGAAGGCCAAAGTGTTCGACAAACTGCCGTATCGAGTGTGGAATTCATGGAAGGACGGGAAGAGGAGCCATCTCTTTGTGATGCCTGCTGACGGAGGCAAGGCGACCGATCTGACCCCGGGAGACTTTGACACGCCGCCCATCGACCTCGGTGGAACCTGGAGCTATGCGTTCTCTCCTGACAGCAAAGAAATGGCGTTCGAGCGAAATCCGGACACGATGATCGCCGTGAGCACGAATAACGAGATCTACACCGTTCCCGTCTCAGGCGGAACTGCGAAGAAAATCACCGACAATCCTGCCAACGACAGCCAGCCGCTCTATTCACCAGACGGAAAATATATTGCCTATCGGGCAATGAAGCGTCCTGGGTTCGAAGCCGACCAGAACCAGCTGATGATATATGACCGGGGGACAGGGAAAACCATGAATCTGACGGATGGCTTTGATTACAGTGTCAATGATGTGATCTGGTCGCCCGATTCGAAATTCCTCATGTTCAATGCCGACGATAGGGGAAACGAGTCTGTTTTCAAGGTAAATCTTTCAGATAAGAAAATTCAAACCATCGTGAACAAAGGATACAACCACTCGCTTCGAATGGGTCCGGACGGCAAGGTGTTGGTTTTTGTGAAAGAAGCAATCAACAAGCCCGCAGAAATTTATCGCATGGACATCGAGAAAGTCGACATGAGAAAAGTCACCAGCGTTAACGATGGCCGGGCAAGCCAACTGGAGTTGAATCCGTTGGAGGATTTCTGGTTTGAGGGCTCAGGGGGCACGAAGATCCACGGCTGGATTGTGAAACCTCCAAAGTTTGAGAGTACGAAGAAGTATCCGATGGTCTATCTTATTCACGGAGGCCCTCAGGGCCAATGGGGCGACCAGTTTCACTATCGCTGGAGCGCTCAGATGTTTGCCTCGCGTGGTTATGTCGTTGTTGAAGTGAACCCGAGGGGGAGCACCGGCTACGGTCAGAAACTCATAGACGAGATCAGCGGGGATTGGGGTGGAAAAGCGTATGAAGACCTTATGAAGGGCGTTGACCACGTACTGAAAGCGTTTCCCTTCATCGATGGGAACAGAATGGCAGCTGCCGGTGCGTCATACGGAGGTTACATGATCAACTGGATCGCCGGCCACACCGACCGATTCAAGTGCCTCGTCAGTCATGACGGTGTTTCCAATCCGGCAAGCATGTACGGTACGACCGAGGAGCTCTGGTTTGTCGAGTGGGAGTATAGAGGGATGCCGTACAAGAATCCCGAATTGTATCAGAAGTGGTCCCCGCTTGCCCACGCCGCCAATTTTAAGACACCGACGCTCGTCATCCATGGCCAGCAGGATTTCAGGGTTGATGTGAGTGAGGGTTTTCAGATGTTCACCGCTCTCCAGCGCCAGGGCGTGAAATCGAAAATGCTGTATTTCCCCGATGAGGGACATTGGGTGATGAAACCCGGCAATGCTGAGCTGTGGTATAAAACAGTGCTCGATTGGATTGACGAAAACACGAAGTAGTTTTGATGAAGAAAGTTCGAAATTCTCCGCTTGAAATAGCGCCAAAAGAGTTCAAAAAACTTGGTATCAATCTGGTTGGCCGTGTTTCCCAGTACCTTTCTTCTCTTCGCAAGAATGGTGTAACCACGGCGCCCTCACCGAGCAAAGTTCGCAAACTGCTTGGCGGAAAGGGATTGCCGAGAAAAGGCGTGCCCGCGCAAAGACTCCTCCGTCAGACTTCAGAGCTTTTGTTCCGCAACTCCCTCTTTAATGGGCATCCTCGTTTTTGGGGCTACATCTCCGGTTCGCCTGCGCCCATCGGAATTCTTGGTGATTTTCTCGCCTCGTCCGTGAACCCCAACGTGGGCGCATTTATTCTGTCGCCTGTGGCCACAGAGATAGAAGCTCAGACGGTTCGCTGGATCGCAGAAATGATCGGCTATCCGAAGGAATGCGGAGGTATTCTCGTGAGCGGCGGGAACATGGCGAACTTTGTCTGCTTCGTCGCCGCTCGCAAGGCAAAACTCGATTGGAATGTCCGGGCCGAAGGGCTGGGGAAATCCAACAAACGATTCCGCATCTACGCGTCAGCCGAAACACATACGTGGATACAAAAGGCGGCGGACTTGTTCGGCTTTGGCACCGATGCCATCCGGTGGATTCCTGTAACCAATGACCTGCGCATGAATACAAATGCCCTCCGAAAACAGATCGCGGAGGATCGTGGTGGCGGAGAGCTTCCATTGATGGTCATCGGAACTGCCGGTACTGTCGGAACGGGAGCTGTCGATCCGTTGCGTGAAATCGCTTCGATTTGCAAGGAGAACAACGTTTGGTTCCACGTGGACGGTGCGTACGGAGCCCTCGCTGCAGTTGTGCCTGATGCTCCCGACGATTTGCACGCTTTGAGCCTTGCGGACTCTGTTGCAGTGGACCCGCATAAGTGGCTCTATTCGCCGATCGAGGCCGGGTGCGCCCTTGTAAGAGACCCTCACATGCTGACAGACGCCTTCAGTTATCATCCTCCTTACTATAAATTCGAGGGCGAAGAAGGCGAAGAACCGACGAATTTCTATGAAATGGGCCCGCAGAATTCGCGGGGGTTCCGTGCGTTGAAGGTATGGCTCGGACTACGTCACGCAGGCAGGGCCGGATACGAGAGAATGATCTCAGATGACATTCGTCTGGCAAAACGGCTATTCGATAAGGTCAAAACTTACCCCGAATTAGAAGCCTGCACCCAGGGTTTAAGCATCACAACGTTCCGATATGTACCAACCAGGCTTGCAAAAGAAAGCGCGCAAACCGAAGAATATCTCAACAAACTTAACACAAAGCTGTTGGAACAATTACAGAACGGCGGTGAAGCATTTTGCTCAAACACGGTAGTTCAAAACAAGTTTGTCCTGAGAGTCTGCATCGTCAATTTTAGAACCACCGTTGAGGACGTCGAGGCACTTCCGAATATCGTCGTCCTTCTCGGCAGGAAAATTCACAAATCATTGAGAGATCAACCAACATAAATAACTTAAGGAGGCCGATATGAAAGAATACAAAGTCTTGACCCAGAAAGACAGGTTTTTTGCCGGTAAATTCGATCCGGAAAAGCTTGAGCAGGCGATGAATTCGTATGCTGCACAAGGGTGGCAGGTGATTGCTGTCGCGACGGGAAACATTCCGTCCATCACCGGTGCCCGCGAAGAAATGATCATGATCCTGGAAAGAGAGAAGCGATGAACATCCCCGAGGGGGTGGCGGGCGTCGAGTTCGATGATGTGCTGTTTACCGAGGAGGCGATACCCAACGCCACGTCCATCAAAAAGCTGACCGTTTTCATACGCAAACAAAATTCTAGCCTTGACGACATCAAACGAGAACTCTCGAACCAGGCGAAGACTGTCGGGGCAAATACAGTCATGAATTTTCGCTACGGCCAAAGGTTGGCGACTTTGTGGGAGGCTCTTACCAGGTTTGAATGGGATATCGAATTATGGTACGGCGAAGGCGACGCCGTAAAACTGTAAACCAACGCGAAGGGCGAATATGATTCGAATCCATGCAATGCGACTTGCACTCCTTGCTTTGATGCTGATTGCCGTCGAAGCCGTTCATGCACAAAAACTCAAGGTCTTTGTTTCTGTCGATATGGAGGGCATCACGGGGCTCGTCAGCGGCGACCAGGTAGGCCGTGGAGGCTCCGACTACCAAATGGCCCGTCGCTGGATGACCGAGGAGGCCAATGCCGCAGTCCAAGGCGCACTTGATGCCGGAGCTTCCGAAGTTATTGTCAACGACTCACATGGCGACATGCGGAATCTCATTCTCGCAGACTTGAACCCTTCCGCAACATTGATTACCGGCTCTCCCAAGCCCCTCAGCATGATGCAGGGAATCGACGCCACGTATGATGCAGTCGTGTTCATCGGTTACCATCCAAGAGAAGGCACGATGGACGGTGTGCTCGACCACACGATTTCCGGCGGCACGGTGGCTGGCATCAAAATCAATGGAATCGATATGCCGGAGCTGGGGATCAATGCGCTTGTTGCCGGCAGTTTCAACGTCCCCGTGGTATTCATCTCAGGCGATAAGGCTGTTTGCGAGCAGGCAAAATCAATCCTCGGCGAGGGCGTTGTTGCGGTGGCCGTCAAGGAAGGCATCGGGAAACGTGCTGCGAAATCCATGCCTTTGAAGAAAGCTCAGGAGGTGATCCGCCAGCAGGTCAAATTGGCGATTGAAAAACGGAAGGATATCAAGCCGTACAAACTCGATGGACCCTACAGGTTTGAAGTACGGTATATCCGAAGCTCACAAGCGGATAATGCGTCGGTCATTCCTGGAGTCAGGAGGATTGACGCGAAAACGCTTCAAATTGAATCGAAGGATGTTGTCGAAGGGTTCAAATTCATGAGAGGTCTTATCAATCTGGGCCGCGACGACTAAAACTGGAGATACCATGAAAATCGCATTGCTCGCATTTGTCGTACTCACAACGAGCTCAATGGCTCAATTAAACCCAGCAGTGGCGACGCCCCCGGTCGCCAAGAAAATACCCAAAACAACCAACCTTCATGGCGAGGTGTTGGCCGACAATTATTACTGGCTGCGGGAAAAGACGAATTCCGATGTAATCGGATATCTTGAAGCCGAGAACAAATACACGGAAGCAGTTATGAAGCCGACGGAAAAGCTTCAAGAAACGATTTACAACGAGATCCTGAAGCGGACGAAGCAGACAGACCTGAGTGTTCCGTATAAACTGGGGGAGTACTGGTATTACACGCGGACGGAAGAGGGAAAGCAGTACGGCATTTATTGCCGCCAAAAGAGCATCTTGGAAGCTCCGGAACAAGTTGTTCTGGACCTGAACGAGTTGGCAAAAGGCCACAAGTTCCTCGGGCTCGGGCTTTACCAGGTGAGCAATGACGGCAACCTCCTGGCGTATTCACTCGACACAACGGGTTTCAGGCAGTATCGGCTGTATTTCAAAAACCTGCAGAATAGCATGTTGATTCCGGATTCCATCGGACAGGTGAACTCCGCTGTTTGGGCCTCCGACAACAAAACACTGTTCTACGCAAAAGAAGACCACGCGAAGCGGCCCTACCGATTGTATCGTCATGTACTGGGCGGAAAAAACGATGAAATGCTCTATGAGGAAAAGGATGAACTTTACCGGATAGGCGTTTTTCGCTCCAACGACAAGAAGTTCATTTTTCTCGCTTCCGGAAGCTCCATCACATCTGAGGTTCGGTATCTCCCGAGTGATCAGCCTGCCGGTGTCTTCAAGATGTTTCTGGAGCGTGAAGCCGGCCACGAATATGACATCGACCACCGCGATGGCTTGTTTTATGTTCGGACGAACAAGGACGCGAAGAATTTTCGCCTCGTGAATACTCCCGTCGCCAAAGCCGACCGGGGTTCATGGAAAGAGCTTATTGCGCACCGACCCGATGTCAAGATCGAAGGCTTTGATTTGTTTAAGAACCATGCCGTCGTGACGGAAAGAGGCAAAGGGCTTATCCAGATTCGAGTGATGGATTTCCAATCGGGCAAGTGGGAGAGCGTCGATTTTCCCGAGCCGGTTTACTCGGCGTCTCCTGCTAATAATCCGGAATATGATACCAGAATGTTCAGGTTCAACTACCAGTCATTCATCACGCCCAATTCCGTATTCGACTACGATATGGACACTGGAAAGCGTACACTCCTGAAAGAAACGGAAGTGCTGGGAGGATACGACAGAACTCAGTACGTGTCCGAGCGGATCTATGCCAAAGCCTCCGACGGCGCCATGGTTCCGATTTCTCTGGTGTACAAAAAAGGTATAAAAAATGACGGGTCTAACGCGTTGCTGTTGTATGGGTACGGCTCTTATGGTGCGTCAAGCAATGTCACATTTTCGATTCCTCGACTGAGCCTGCTTCAACGGGGTGTCGTGTACGCCATTGGCCACATCCGTGGCGGCGGCGACCTGGGCGAGCAGTGGCGTGAGGACGGCAAGTTGATGAAGAAAAAGAACACGTTTAGCGATTTTATTGCTTGCGCAGAGCATCTTGTGAAGGAAAAATACACTTCGAAGGAGCGTCTGGCCATTCAGGGTGGAAGTGCGGGCGGCCTCCTGATCGGCGCCGTTCTCAACATGAGGCCTGACTTATTCAAAGCGGCGCATACCGCAGTTCCATTTGTCGATGTGATCAACACGATGCTGGATGAGTCCCTTCCTCTCACGGTGGGCGAATTTCTCGAGTGGGGGAATCCCAGGAATAAAGACGAATATACGTACATACGGACCTACAGCCCATACGAAAACATCGCCGCTACCGTATATCCGGATGTCCTCATCACAACGTCGTTGAACGATAGTCAGGTGATGTACTGGGAACCCGCAAAATACACTGCACAAATGAGGGCGACGAAAACTGATAAAAATGCTCTTTTGCTCAAGTGCAACATGGGAGCGGGGCATGGAGGGGCGTCAGGAAGATACGATGCGTTCAAAGAAACCGCCTTCATCTACTCGTTTCTGTTGAATTCGCTCGGCGTCGAGAAGTGAAGCGCTGCTGCGGTCTGTTCTTAATAGTGGTTCTATTCGGTTGCTACATCGTCCAAGGTGCGCTCAGCCAAATCCGCCATGATGGTGTTATACTCCAGATCGATACGACGTACTATACGGTCAGGGGAGGTTCAGTTGAGGATCTTCGTTCGCAGGTGAAGACCCTGGGTCCTCAAAAAGGTGGAAAGCGGTACGATGCCGGCACTGAATACCAAATCCGTTGGCGCTATCGCTCCGTAACCGCGAATGGGATATGCAGATTTGATTCTGTGGTGGTTCATCTGAACGTGAAATTTATTTATCCTCGATGGGTCATTCCCCCTTCTGCATCGGAACGCCTGGTGCA
>JANOGR010000284.1:0-2382 GCA_031406095.1 Ignavibacteriales bacterium | reverse complement strand
GGAACATACTTGGAACCGGCCGAAAACTCTCCACCCGATGGTATCGCGAAAACCGGATTTCGCAGGAGATCGAACTTCACTATTTTGAGCCATGGGTCGCGTCCGCTCCGGTGAATTTCTGGGCCGGTTTTTTTCAGCGGAAACAGGATTCGACTTATGTGAGGACTTCACTGGATGTCCATACCGAGTTTATGTTCAACGATGAGCTTTCCATGGGACTATCGGCGCAACAGACCGACGTGACGCCGACGGAGGGGTTCGGCAGGAGCGTTGTCCCGGAAACGCAGAACCTGAGCTTCGGGTTTTCTGTAGAGTATGATTCTCGCGACAATCCCGCCACACCGACGGGCGGAGTGTTGTACCGAACCGACTACCAGGTAGGGACAAAAAGAATCATCAGCGCTTTCAGCACAGGTTTGCCCGAACGTCAGTCGACGCGACGAGTATCACTCGATTTGCATGCGTACACAACAATTGCCCAGGGTCAGGTCCTTTCATCGGAGATTCACCTTCGCGATTTCCGCGCCGACCGGGTTGACCTGGCCGACATGTTTCGACTCGGCGGTGCAAAGACTCTGCGCGGGTACCGTGAAGGCCAGTTTCTGGGTTCCACACTTGCGTGGACGAATATCGAGTATCGGTTTCTCACAGGCCCAAGGTCGTTCTTCTACGGTTTCGTCGATGCCGGTTACTTCGTTGTGCCGGACAATCCTGCAGCCGGACTGCAATCATCCGAGGCCAGAAAAATTGGCTATGGCGTAGGTTTGCGATTGGAATCAGCCCTTGGCGTCATTGGTGTCAACCTCGGATTTGGAGAAGGGGATACGTTTAGCACCGCGAAACTGCACGTCCGTTTGATCAATGACTTCTAACAAGATCAAAGGCACCCTCGAGCTCACCAGGCCGCTGAATTGCCTCATTACGATGGCATCGATCGCTGCCGCCTGTTTCATTTCCGGTGGAACGAAAGAGAATTGGCCTGAGATTCTCGTTGCCTCGGTGGTTGGCGCACTTGTTGCCGCCGGTGCGAATGCGATGAACGACTATTTCGACGTTGAAATCGACCGCGTCAATCGCCCCGACAGGCCTATTCCCAGAGGGGCTGTTACAAGAAATGAAGCACTGACGTTTTCGCTGATTCTTTCATCTGTTGGAGTCCTGCTCAATGTTTGGTTGAATTTCACGGCTCTCGGAATAGCCTTGATCGCAGTCGTTTCTCTCTATTTCTACAACTCACGCCTGAAGAAAACAGTTTTAACGGGAAACCTTCTTGTGGCGGCCATGACGGGGCTCGCGTTCGTTTACGGAGCTGTCGTGATCGGCAGGCCCGAACGCTCTGTGGTACCCGCTCTCTTTGCTTTCCTGGTGAATCTTGCCCGGGAACTCGTAAAAGATGTCGAGGATGTCGAAGGAGATTCCCGGAACAAGGCAATAACGCTGCCCGTGAAATACGGCCCGAAAACTGGAATCTTTCTCGCTTCTGTCGTGATGACGACGCTGATCGTTACAACACTGGCTGCATACATGATGCAAATGTACAGCCTCACGTACCTTTACCTTGTTTTGGCCGTCGAAGTGCTCCTCATCGGTGGAATGATCCTGATGTGGAAAGACTCGTCCCCAAGGAGCATGGGAAGAGTCAGCAATCTTCTCAAACTCAGTATGGCCGTTGGTCTGGCTGCCATCTTCTTTGGGTCTTTGCCATGAGTTTCCTTCGATTCGAAAAAAAACTTTGGCAGCGTGGTATCGAGACGATTGCGGGCGTCGATGAGGTAGGGGTTGGACCGCTCGCAGGGCCTGTGGTGGCTGCCGCCGTGATTTTTCCAAAAGACATGGTCATCGATGGAGTGGATGACTCCAAGAAACTCACGGGGAAAAAGCGGGATGAGCTTTACGGCCTGATCACGGAGCGCGCTGTTAGCTACGGCGTAGGCGTGGTGGAGCCCGTCGTGATCGACCGAATCAACATCCTCCAGGCCTCGATCCTTGCAATGCAAAAGGCGATAGAAGGACTCAGCGTGACGCCCGAGTTCATTATCGCCGACGGCCGGTCGTTTTCACACGAAACGTTGAAATACCGCAATATCATCGACGGGGATGCAAGAAGCTTTACGATCGGTGCGGCATCCATTATAGCCAAAGTGACTCGCGATCGGCTCATGCTCCAGTACCACGAGCGATTCCCTGCCTATGGCTTCGACCAGCACAAGGGGTACGGCACCCGGCAACACCTCGCAGCGATTCGACAATTCGGGCTGTGCGAGATTCTCCGAAAGAGCTTCAGAAGACAGATGGAACTCTTCGATCGCGCATGACCTTCCGAAGGTTTGGCCTGCTTTTGGTAGACCTTCGGAAGGTTTACAGGTTCAAATTGATTTTCCC
>JANOGR010000255.1:0-7544 GCA_031406095.1 Ignavibacteriales bacterium | reverse complement strand
AGGTTCTCCGCCACAAAGTCTTCCATGCTTTTGATGACTTCGAATTGAGGAGAAGTAACGCTGATTTGGTTGGATTCCGGCACGGAGAATTTTTCCTTTCTGAAAATGATCGATCTAGGACTTCGGGAGTCCTTTTTTGGCAACATCCGTCATCGCCTCGCAGAACCTGTCGAGCTCAGACAACGTCGTATACACGCTTGGGGTGATCCGGATTCCCTTGAACTCATCGTGGATGATGGGTGTCGTAAAAATCTTGTGCGTGCCCATCAGGTAACTGCCGATCGCTCCCGGATCGATGCCGACAATCTCCACGTTCGCGATGCCGCAAGACTGATCCTCGTCAAACGAGGTGTGGAACCGGACGTTCGGAAGGCTCTTGAGTTTCCCCGCCCAATAGTTCCTCAAGTATCGCAGGCGTTCTTCTTTTCTCTTCGCGCCAAGACCCTTGTGGTACATTACTGCCTCCCCGATAGCCAGATGGTTGGCTGCGGGGTGTGTTCCGATTTCTTCGAACTTGCGGATGTCCGTTGCCTGCTTTTTTTCCGCTGCCATCAAGGGCCATAGTTTCTCAATTTTCTCGCGCTTGACGTACAGCATCCCGGTGCCCTTTGGAGCAAACATCCACTTGTGCAGGCTCGACCCAAAGTAATCACATCCGAGGTCCTTCTGTTTGAAATCGAAATGAGCGAATGAGTGCGCTCCGTCAACGATGACTTCGACACCTTTGCGCCGGGCCATTTCACAGATCTCTTTCACCGGTACAATTTGACCGGTAATGTTGATCATGTGCGAAATAAGAATGACTCTTGTTTTTGGCGTAACGGCTTTTTCAAATGCGTCGGTAATCTGGCTCAGGTCTTTTGGCGGGATAGGGATCTTGATTTGTTTGAGGACCAGTCCTTCCCGAAGCTCGCGCTGACGCAGGGTGGTCAACATGCGGGGATAATCCTGAGTCGTCGTCAGGATTTCGTCTCCGGGCTTCAGTTCGAGGCCAAAGAGGCAAATCTCCAGCGATTCGGACGCATTGCGTGTGATGGCGATTTCTTCGCGGTCGCAGCCGAACACGTCGGCCAATCCTGTCCGGATGGTTTCGACTTGTGGCTCGAGAATCTGCCACATGGTATAAGCGGTAACGTCTTCCTGCTGCCAGATGTATCGTACGAGAGCTTCCGTGACAATACGCGGGGAAGGGGAGACGCCTCCGTTATTGAGGTTCGTGATTCCTCGAGAGATGCTGAACGATTGCTGAATATCGAACCAGAAATCTTCGTCCATGGCAGCCATGGTCGGTGTCAGGTGTTCGACCCGTCTGGTGGCGGCCTGCAAATCGTTGAACAACGTGGCCACCGCCGATGAAGCAAGAGTTGCGAGCCCGAGGCCTTTGCCGGTCATCGAAAGGAATTTCCGACGGTCGAATTCACGGGTGGGACGCGCTAAGGAATCCATGATGTTCTCCTTGCAAAACTGTGTTGTGATGGTACTGAAAATCAGTCAGAAGGTCAAAGATTTTTGCCGGGAGAAGGTTGATATTGGTTCGATGTTTTCCTAAATTTGCCGTGGTGTATGGCACCCGTATCATCCTTTTCATGCTATTTCTGTCGTCCTGTTCTCAACAACAGCAGCCGAAATCCCCTCAATCTTTGGAGTTTGTTGTCGACTCAACGCTGATCGACAAGCCATTCAACGACTCTGAATTTGGGATTCATTTCTCTCCACCGAAGGCCTGGAAAAGCATGGACCGGAAGCAGCTGACGGCTTTGGGTGATTCCGCAGAACGTGAATTGGGCAACGAACAAGTGAGTTTTGTGAGAGGATCGTTCCGGGCAATGTACGGTTTTATTGAGCCACATTCCAGGGGAGTGATGACGGTCGCCAGAATTTCCTCTTTCGATACATCGGAGGGCAGTAAGGCTTTGGAGAATCTTCGACGGCTGTATCTTGAACGTGACTCCCTCGCAGAGGTGTCGACGGGGATTTTCATTCATCAAGGCCTCAAGGTGTTCCAAACCCGTGTCCTTCAGTCGCATGCCGTCACGTTCAAACTCGTTTTCACAAACAAACGTTTGTCAGCCCCTGTATCGTTCGATTTCGTTTTGCAAAGAAGCTCTTACCCGGAATTCATCAAAACCATAGAATCCGTCATCGGTTCGGTGGGGATTCAGTAATTCATTCAATTCACTCAATTCACTCATTTCATCATAAGGAGGTTCAGCGATGCGTTCACTCACAGTTCTCGTTGTTATTGTTCTGGCTCTTTCGGTAGTCTTCAGCGGGTGTTACACCATGAATCATGTGGTTGGAGATGGCTCGAAGTCGGGCACCAAAGAAACAGCCAGGCAGTGGTTTGTCCTATGGGGTCTTGTGCCGCTCGGCAAGGTCGACTCCAAGGCGATGTCAGGTGGGGCAAAGGATTATACGGTCAAGACTGAAATGTCCGTCATCGATGTGGTTATCGGCATCTTCACATCAATTGTGACCGTTGTGCCTATGACTGTTGAAGTAAGCCGTTAATAAGACTCTTAGGAGTTTTAGAGCTACTTGAACGGAGCTGCGTGGAAGCTATTCTGCGCAGCTTCTTTTTTTTCACGAGCTGGAAAGTGGAAAATCACGAGGGATCGGATTGTCCGGGCGTTCAGAATCCCAGGCAACGCTCAGAATCCACCAGCGATCGTGATCCCGAAGCAATTGGATACTGTTGATGCCACGCCCGATTGCACGTTGATCGGATTTCGAAGAGCGCGATTCGTACACGCTAAAAACGTGCGCAACGGCGCCGTACACGTCTGTTTTCCGTCCCACTTCGCGTTCATAAAAACCCTTCGTGCCTGAGTCCCTTCGGTCGATGTATTCATCCGACCTTGCAATAAACTCTTCTGTATGAAAAACGCCCGCGGAAATGCCACTTGCATCTTTGGGCGGAACAAACCGGGCGCTGAAATGGCAGAGGGATCGTAATCGGGCAAAGTCAGGCTTCTTTCCTGCTTCAAACGTGACGCATTCATAGAGTGCTCTGACGATCCCGTCGATCGTTTCCACGTCGTTCGAGTCAGCAGGGATGTCTGAATCTCCTTTTCGGGATGGAATCGATTGCGAGAGTTTCTTCCAATCCCCGTCGAGCATTCCGTAAACGACGAGGTCCACGAACCTGCCGTACAAATATTCGCCTTGCAGCGTAATACCTTCCTTCCGAAAACCGAGCCGCTCGGGAATTGCACAACTTCGTATGTTACCGGTTGCGCACCGAATTTGCACCCTTTTGAGGCTAAACTCTCTGAAAGCATAATCGATCATGGCCTTGCATGATCTCGTGATGAGGCCCCTCCCCTGATATTCCCGCGCAATCCAGTAACCGATTTCAACGTTTTTGTTCATCCAGTCGATCCTGTGAAACCCCACGACACCTGTCATCTTCCCCTCGTTCCAGATTCCACACTGGAATCCCTCGTTGCTCTTGAACTGGTTGATGACTGTTTGGATGAAGCGCCGGGTGTCGTTAACGGTCTGATTGGAATCCACCCACGGCAGCCACTCACGCAAGTACGCCCGGTTCTTGTCGGTCAGCTCGAACACTTGTTCAGCGTCGCCAAGCTGCAGTAGTCTGAGTTCGGTGTGCTCGTCAACCCGGATGGTCAGGGACGGGAGGAAGAGAGATTCGACGCTATCGAGGAGTCGGTTCAGAGCTTTCTCTGTGATATCCGATGCATTATTGGGGGCCGAGTACGGTGAAACGGCGAACCGAGCTCCAGGGTCCGGTCAACCTCGCGGGAGACAATCCCTGCACATGCCAGTAATACGTGGTGCGGTTGAGGGAGTCGAGGACGAAACTCGTCGTATCGGCCAGCAGATTATGAGTGAGTGAGCCTGAAGCATCGTCGGTCCACACTTCGACGTGATACTTCGCTGCGCCCGGCACCACTCTCCAGCCCAATCGTGCGCGGAAGCCGGTCGTAATGATCGCTCCATTCTTCGGTGAGTTCTGCGAAGGAGCGGCGAACGATGCGACAGGCGTCTCGGGTTCAATGCTTGCGCTTGCCGGATTTTCCCGTTCGCACGCCACCAAAGTAACCGCAACAAGAAAAACCAGCACCGAAGATGAATGCATTCGAAACATTTTCAACAAATAACTCATGTACGCATTGTGATAAGAACTTGTATTTATTTCGCCCCTCTGGGGCTTCATTAGTTGGCGTGTGCATAGAACTACAAATATCTCGCTCCTAACGGAGCTTTGTAAATCGACGTTATTTGTGCCAAAATATCGGTTATAGTCCCAGAGGGACGAAATATTTGTAATACAACAATCGCTAACCAGTTTGTAAGTTCCGTAGGAACGACATAAAAACCATTTCAACCACAATGTTGCGTAACATGAGTTATAAGTTGACTGGATAGCCCATGGCCCCGAACATCTGCATATTTGAAGACGACCGCTGCACGCAGTTTTTACCCCTCACCTATTTTCGGCCGGTCTATAACCTCAGATGTGGCATCACTTCGTTGAAGGAAAAGATCGTACGTTCATACCCGAAAGCGAACGTCAGTCTCCATTGTCGCTCGTATCTGGAAGACTACATGCGGCTCAGAAATCCCGGGGTTCACGTCAACGAAGTCCAGGGCGACCGTTGTCTTTTTGTCAATGGACGCGTTCTCGCAGATTCCTCGCTTTCTAAAATCATTCCGATCAACCAGAAGAGCGATGCGCTTTTTGTCCATGACGGCCAAGTGGTCGCAGCCTCGGTGAGTATGCCTCATTTGAACAAGGTGCGGGCAAAACTCAGCTCACACCTGACAATCGCTGATTTCGAAGGCCTCCCTAAAATCGAAGTTGAAGTGAAAATGGTCTCGTATCCGTGGAACATAGTCCAAGAGAACGGGACCTGGCTAAAAAAAGACTACGAGGTTATTCTTTCTTCATGGAAAGGAAAGAAGATCAAAGGAAAGCTGCACAAGGGAGTTCACCTTGTCGGAAAGGACGTTCTCATTGAAGAGGGAGCGAGTGTCAAGCCGGGAGTTGTGATCGACACAGAGGGTGGACCAGTGATTATTGGAAAGAATGCGAAGGTGTTTCCCCAGGCAACCATCATCGGCCCCGCTTACATCGGGGATGGCTCGTGGGTGAAAGTCGGCGCGCAGATCTATGAAAACACGACCATCGGACCCGTTTGCAAGGTCGGGGGTGAAATCGAAGAATCCATCATTCACGGATATTCAAACAAACAGCATGCGGGGTTTCTCGGCCACTCCTATATCGGTTCGTGGGTAAATCTTGGTGCGGACACGAACAACAGCGACCTCAAAAACAACTACGGGACCGTCAAAGTATACATAGGGGCCGAGCAGATCGACACCGGCCTGCAATTCGTCGGGTTGACCATGGGCGATCATTCGAAAAGCGCTATTAACTCCATGTTCAACACGGGTACGGTTGTCGGTGTGTGCAGCAACATCTTCGGTTTTGGATTTCCCCCCAAATATGTACCGTCGTTTTCGTGGGGCGCCGCCGGTGAAACGTTTACAACATTCAGCATGGAAAAAGCCATCGGTGTTGCCCGCCGCGTTATGGCCCGGCGAAAAATCGATTTGACGGCGGTCGAGGAGAAACTCTTCAGAAATATTTTTGAGCAAACGAGTGAAGACAGGAAACGGCGCGGGATGCCCCTGTAGAGTTCAATGACACAAACAGCAATTCATAATCGAGCTGAAGAAAAGCTGTATGCCGGCCCGCGTGGTGTCGCAGTCAAGATCCTCAACCGCGTGGAACGATCCGATGCGTACCTGGACAAGGTTCTGGATGCCGAGCTTCGTTCTGAAGATATGAACGAGCTGGACAAAGGCCTCATGAATGAAATTGTAACGGGCGTGGTCCGGTGGCGTATGAAGGTCGACTGGGTGTTGACAGGGTTTTTCCACGGCAATTTCACAAAGGCCGAAACCAACATTAAAAATGCCCTTCGAGTGGCTTTGTACCAAATCCTGTTTCTCGACAGAGTTCCACATCCGGCAGCCGTCAATGAAGCTGTGGAATTCATCAAGCGCCTTCGGGGACAAAAAGTGGCGGACTTGGTGAACGCCGTGCTCCGCAACATCCTGCGGAACCTGGAGAACATTCGATATCCCGACCCTGCCGAGGACAAGATTCGCCATTTGGCCGTCATAGAATCACATCCTGTGTGGATGGTGCGAAGGTGGGTCGACCGGTTCGGATACGATGAAACGAAAAAACTGCTTTCAGCGAACAACCAACGCCCGGATTTATCTCTGAGGGTGAACCGGCTGAAAATCGATTTCACATACTTTACATCGCTGCTTGACCAACATCAGGTAGCGTATTCCCGGTCTCAGTATCTGGATTTTTTTGTACGCGTAAGGCACATGGCCGGCATCGGAGCCTCGGAAATGTTCAAACAAGGTTTCTTTGCCGTTCAGGACGAGAGTGCGGGCCTTCCAGTGCTACTCCTCGACCCGAAACCCGGCGACAGGGTGATCGACCTGTGTGCGGCCCCAGGCGGCAAAACGACATTCATCGGCGAGCTGATGAAAAACATGGGCGAACTCGTAGCTGTGGACCGATACGAAAGCCGGCTTGCGCTTGTCAAAGGTGCATGCCAGCGATTGGGCATTGCCAACGCACACATCGTGATCGCAGATGCCGCCACGCTGCAAACCCCTCCGGCGGACAGGGTTCTTGTCGATGCGCCGTGTTCCGGACTTGGAGTTCTTGCAAAGAAACCCGATGCGAAATGGTCGCGAGAACCGGAAGACCTTGTGGATTTGGTTGCCCTTCAGCGTTCCATTCTGAGCAACGCTGCTTCACTGGTAAAACCAGGAGGCATTCTTGTCTACAGTACATGTACGACAGAACCGGAAGAAAACGTGAACATCGTGAAGGAGTTTTTGGCGCAACACGCGGAATTTGTTCTTGAACCTGCGCAACAATTCGTGAACCCGGCCCTGGTGAACCCCGAAGGTCATGTTGAAACGTATCCTTACAAGCACGGCATGGATGGTTCGTTCGCCGTCAGGCTGAAAAAAAGCGCAGTAGTGTCTGGCCCGTAAGTGGTGTCAGGAGTTACCTCCTGACACAGGCAGCGTCTCGGTCAGGACGAAAGTCCTGACCGCACCACATGAAGACACCCCCAAAATGGTTCGTTCGCCGTCAGGCTGAAAAAAACGCCTGAGTTTTGTAATCGCATCCTTTTCTTGTTATATTCAGCCGCTTCGCTAACCCAATTCTTGAGGTTCCCATGAAACTTTTAAAACGTATCTCTGCGTGTGCCGTTTTTTTCGGCTTCGTCTTCCTCTCCTTCAATTCAACCAGGAAATCTGTCTCTCTTCCAGTCATTTCGACGTTCTCAATCGTTGCCGTGGACCTCGAAAATGGCGACGTGGGCGTTGCCGTTCAGTCCAAGTTTCCAAATGTTCGGCCCGTTGTTCCGTGGGCGGAAGCCGGCGTCGGTGCAGTGGCGACACAATCATTTGCGAACGTTTCCTTCGGTCCAAAAGGACTCACACTCATGCGCAACGGAGCGACCGCCGAAGAAGCG
>JANOGR010000383.1:0-5784 GCA_031406095.1 Ignavibacteriales bacterium | reverse complement strand
CTCGATGTGCTGACGCAAATTCCGAATCACGGTCTCGGGAGGGTTTTTCACCATCCTCGATAAGAAGGTTCGTCCATCGCGACCGCATATTGCCGTGAAGATGTTTTACAATAATGGCTACGGAATTGGCAGCATGTGGATCTGAATTCAGTTCATTCTCATCAAGAACCTCGATGGATTCTGCCCCCAGACGTTTGTAGCGGAGAAACTCCTTTTGAGCGCTCTCAAGAAAGTCTTTGAAAAACGAATTCGTCATTGGAATGTCTTCTGTGCCCCCAAAATGCATCTAACAACTAAAATCATGATAGCAACGAGAGTGCTTTCTGAACGTCTGCTCTCTCGTGCACGACCGCAGCGAGCGCCCGAAGAATCCTTGCGGGATTCTTGTGCTGCCAAACATTGCGGCCGAACACAATTCCCTTTGCTCCGCAATCCATCGCGTCTTTGACCATCTGGAGCATGTCTTTGTCCGATTCCATTTTCGGCCCGCCTCGCACCAGGATGGGTACCGACGCGAGCGAGACCAGCTCTTCAAACTCCTTTTTTGTGTCAGGATAATCCGCTTTGATCAGATCAGCGCCGATTTCAGACGCCATCCGCACGACTAATTTCATGATTTCAAAGTCGCGCACGACGCTCGCTCCCTTCTGAATCGCAAGAGGTTCAACAATAAAGGGAATTCCGAATTCACGGGCCTCCGCGGAAATCCGGGCCAGCGTTTTGAGATTCTCCGCCTCCTGGGCATCTGTGTCGTAACCCGCAAACAGGAAGGTGACAACAGCATCCCCTCCAAGCTGAATCGCATCTTTCACTGAGGCGACTTGCGCATAATATCCTTCCTTTGGGGCCGGTTTTTTTCGCCAGATATTCGTCGCATCGAGCCTGACAACGATGCCCGGCTTCTTTTTTCCCAGGAACTTATCGATACAGGCACGCGTCGTCCCGGGAGTCATCTGAATCGCATCAGGGTTTCCGGGAAGAAGTGTGTCAATCGTCTTTGCCGCATTCTCGATACCCGGCAATGGCCCGATGAATAACCCATGGTCGATGGCAACAATGATTCCATTTCCCGTCTCCGCGTTCAAAACCTTGCTGAGACGAAGTCGATTACCGGCAAAAGTAGACATCCTCAATTCCCTCTTTTCAGTTTGATTTTCATGGTAAGTATTTCAAACGGCTTCATTTCGAGCTTCAGCTCATGTCCTTTTACCACCCGTAAGGGCCGGATGACTTCTTCGTTAAGTTTGCAAAGAGAGGTCCGGGCAATCTTCTTTTCGAAACGCAGGCGACCCTCCCTTCGCTCATTCACAGGGTTGGATATCCGCACAATAATTCCTTTTCCATCCTCCGATTCTTTCAGAGCACTGAGCTGGAGACCTTCGGGTTCCAGGGAAAGAAAGGAGTACTCAAGCTCAACCTGATCGTTTTTTCTCTTTATTGCCAGGGGTGGAACCGTGAACAACTCAACCTCTCGCAGAATCGAGGTCCACATGTGTTGACCAGTTGGAGCGTGTGGGTAAATCGAGTATTCAAATGTGTGAGTACCGGGACATTGTGCTTCAGGCGTCTCCGTCCACCAGCCGGCAGCTCCACCCGGCCGTGTCAGGAGGTTTCTGCCGGAAAGTTTTCCAACGCAGCGAAGTAATGTCAGAGCCAGAACTCCGGGCTCACGCACACTGAGTTCATATTCAGGCAATCCCCTGGTTATGAGTGTGCATCCTTTTTGCCCGTCAAGGATTGTTACAAAGCGTTGCATCGGCGAGACAAGGGCCGGGAGTTCATAGTGAAATTGCGAATTGTCGTATTCCTGATGCTCCCGTTTGACAACAGCAAACGGTGTGTCGGCATATGATTCCCGGCTTTGAATTCCGGTTTGAAAAAGCACACGAAGCCTGTGATCTTTCACTGAATTGCGCACAGTTGTCTTGAAATCGAGTCTCTTGGATAAGGGCGTGAGAGAAAGCACCGTGGAAATGCCAAGTTCAGTTTTCCCGCTTGAACGACTTCGTTCATCCGGCGAGCCGCTTGCCGGGACAACCATCGTCTGGTCGATTTGAATCGATGCTCTTAACGGACCATGTTCGATAATGTGAATGACGGGTTGAAACTGTGTTGATTCAAATCGTTCGTCGCGTTCCGGATAAGAATAGTTGTATTCATCGCCGACATCTCCCGAATCCTCGAAGATGTTCATTCTCTCGTAGGAGGTCTGTGTCTGTTTGTCCAGAATTCGTAAAACTCCGGCGGAAGAGATTTCTACTTTCAAAAAGTCATTCTCCAGGAAATTCTCTCCCGCTTGAACCGACTGGGGAAACTGAACAGGAGCTCCCGTCTTGACGATCTTCAGGCCTTTCCATCCCATCGCCGGCACGTTCTCCGCAGAAACAAGGATCGAAAACCTCTCGACCAAAGTCTGATTCGGATAATCGTGTTTGGAATAGGTTATGCCGAACTCTTCCTCACGGCTTACGATTTGGCAGGGAATGGTTTTACCATCAGGATCTTCCAAACGAAATCCATCTACCGGAGGCAATTTGGGCGCAACTTTCACCTCAGGGTTCAACCCGACCACCACATCCTGCAGGAAAAAGTCGACATTCGTTTCAACGATATCGCTTCTCTCGTGCAGAGACGGATTGAAAATGAAGAGATATCGGTCGTCTTTGGACGCGTGCTCATCATAGGGTAACAACCTGGCAAAGCACTCCATCGAGACGTGTGCGCCGATCTGCTGCGCTTTCTTGTATCGCATCACCATTTCCTGATGGACTTCATCAGTACTTGTCCCGCAGATCGCGTCGTGATCCTGATTTTGTAAAACGTACTTCCATGCCTGACCAATTTGAGGAGTCTTGCCGGGCAGCCCTTCCGACATTGCAAGAACATTCAGCGGTTCAAGGTGGCGTTCAAGGAGCACTTCACAGGCAGTATTCATTTGCTTAAGGTACATCCTACTCGAAAAGACTCCGCCGAGAACTGCAAATGCATGGCGGTATCCAAAGCGCGTCTCTCCATTCAGGCAAGTGAGTGTTTCTCCCTTGCCGACTTCCTTCTTTAAATCCTTAAAATAGTCGACAAAATTGCTGTGAATCAGGTTCCCGTCGTATTTTTTGCGCAATACCTTCAAGGCCGTCGTGACCGCCTCATCGGGCCAATGGTGGTCGCCGCCGTTGAAAAAAAGGCGCTGCGAAGTTGTTGCGCGTGCATCTAGTTCCTTCCTCAACCGGTCGAATTTTTGCACGATCACTTGTTCGTCTTTCGTTCCAAAATAGCCTGCGCTGTATCCGTCTTTCGGCAAATGGTGCATGAGGACTCGTGAACCATCCGGGCTGTTCCACCAGTACTCTGAAGGCTCTTGTCCGGGTTCTCCACCAAAGCCCCGATAGATCATTGCCGTGTCCATGTTAAATCCCTGCAGGATCTGGGGCATTTGTGCAATGTGGCCAAATTGATCGGGGATGTAGCCAATTTTCATGACTCCGCCAAGCGACTTGCCCAGCCGAAACCCGAAGAGAAGATTTCGGATGTGAGATTCTCCGCTGGAAAGAAACTCGTCGGAGAGAATATACCACGGGCCGATGAACAGTTTCTTTCCTCGAACGAGCTTTCGGATCTCACCATGCCGGTCCGGCCGAACCTCCAGGTAATCCGAGACTGCGGCCATTTGACCGTCAAGCGTATAGGATTTGAACTCTGGATTTCTTTTGAAGAGGTCAATCAGGTCCTCCATCATATCCACAAGCATAGCACGGAACCGTTCAAACGGGAAATACCATTCGCGGTCCCAGTGAGAATGAGAGACTATGTGATACGTCGGCTTTCTGCGAGTCTGCATTTACAAGTAGTGTTGCAACCGCTGAATAGCCGTCGAAGCTCCCATGGCAGTCACACAGCTTGCTGCCGTGGCGTTACCAATGCGAGCCGCCCGAAAAGGGTCGAATCCATTCAACGTGCCGGCAACAAACCCGGCAACGAAGGCATCGCCTGCCCCCGTGGTGTCAACAACCTTTTTGATTTTTTTCGCCCGTACGTACGCAGCCTTTTCTCGCGTAGCGATATAGCATCCTTTCGCCGCAAGTTTGACGCCAACCATAGTTCGTACCCCTGCGTCAAACAAAAAGTCAACGATACTTTCTGGTGTTTTTTGTCCTGTCAGCGCGACGGCTTCCTCGAAACTCGGAATGAAATAATCCACCCAGGAAAGGAAACTTCGTAATTCTTTTTTGCTGAATCTGTGCGGCAGTCCTCCGGTATCAACCAGAATCTTCACCCCTGTTCTTTCTTTGACCGTTTGGAACAGGCGTGGAAGCTCCCGCTCCATTTCCGGGACAAGGCCAAGATATCCGAACACGAGGAATTTTGCCTTTCGAATGAGGTTGAGCTGGCTGAGAATATCCGATGCCCGAAAATTTGCCATGCATCCCCGCGTGTGCAAAAACGTGCGCTCACCCGACCGATCGACCGAAATCATCGTGGCCGAGGTTTGGGCATCCGGGTCGACTGTAACACCGGAAACATCGACTCCGTGGTTTGCATACTCCTGCATGAGAACCTGAGCCAGGCGATCTTTACCCACACGAGTGATCGCACCGACGCGAAATCCAAGCTTTGAGAGGTCAATGCCGACATTGGAAACGTTCCCGCCCGTAGTCAAGAAAATCTCCTCGATTTGCCGCAGCCCTCCTTTTTTCGGAGGATGCTTGAGGTCGATGGGTTTTCCGATGATGTCAACGACGGCCAGGCCTGCTACGACAACATCCAGTGGTTTGTCCGGCTTTCGACGTTTCAAAGAATATTCAGGCTCCAACTAGGTATTGAAAAACTCAGAAACACGGCGGTCATGGACCATTCCATGACCGAATTTGTGCGTAGTTTACGTCACGGACTGGTCCGTGACGTCCTCGATCCCACTTTTTCAACACCCTGCTGGGCCTATTCTATGATCTTGAGCGACTTAAAATCGAGAACTCTTTTTGACTTCTTGTATTGAATCGTAAGTTTCTCACTGCCAACCTCTGCTTTCAGAAACGGCCCGTCAAAGAGCTTGTAGTTCTTCAAGTCCACGGATTTTCCGTTGAGAATCCTTCCTTCAGGGAACGAAAAGCTCATTCGATCACCGTCGAGCGTCACATACTGGGCACTTACCCGACCGGGCGTGAATGTGGCCTTGGGAATATGCGACCTCAATCGCTTTTGAAATTCATCGAAAGATCCAATCTCCGACCTCGAACGAACTTCAATAACGTACCCGTTTTGAAGCTTATGACTCCGCAACCGCCAATTCCCCTGAGGTTTTTCCTCCGGACGCATTTCCGGCCTTCCGAGGGTGTTCAAAGATTGTCCTGGCTTTTCGTATTCATCGATCCATTCATATTCCTGCAATGGATACCAGGCAACGAATGTTTCACCCGCCTTACAGATAATCCAGCCGGAAGAATCGACAACTCTTTCTTCGAGGTTCATCGGAAAGAACCCGTCGATGTGTTCTGCCGTTGTTCCGGCCTCAATGTCATAGAGGACGATGAGCGTATTCTTGTTCTGAAACGTCCGCTCGTACGGCGAGCTCCCTGTCCATTTGTCCGGGTTGTTATAGGTACCTTTCGACGCCACAACGTCGGACATCATTGTTTTTTCTTCTTCGGGGAAGAACATCGCCAATTCACGGGACGACCAATACGGATGCAACCCAAAGATCGTAGAATACGGCCGGCCGAAGGTGTAGCGAACGCTCCATGTGTGCTGTTGAATCGGCTGCAGGATCCCTCCCTGCAGAGAACTCAGCCC
>JANOGR010000237.1:0-5813 GCA_031406095.1 Ignavibacteriales bacterium | reverse complement strand
ATGGAATATCGAACCGGCTTGAACATTAATGAACGCTCACAGATGATGCAGTTTCCCGCGAAGATACCAGCGAGCGCACAGCCAACATAACTTTCGACACTTCTATTTGATCCATGCACACATTGCTTAGACATTCTCCGCCCTTGCACAACGGGCATTTGTTTCTGTCGGGAACGAAAACAACTTTTTTGTCGGTGAGAGGCCCCCAACGCTTCGGGCTGCAGGCGACAATATCCGGATAAAACCCTATCACGGGCGTCCCAACCGCCGCAGCGATGTGCAAAGGACCGCTCGAATTGCCGACGAACAAGTTCGCACAACTCAAGAACGTGGCGAATCCTCCCAGCGTGAAACGATTGACAAGGCCGATTGCCTTATTCCCCGACGCTGTTACTACCGTCGCTACAACCTGGTCCTCGTGAGGCCCACCCGTTACAACCACTTTGAACCCTTCACTCATAAGGACACGTGTAAGCTCACCGAAGTTTTTTGGACTCCAATCTCTCGCAGAACCGCCGCTGCCGGGATGAAGAACGACCCATCGGTCCCCGGGATAGATTCCAACATCCTTCAGGACTCTTTGTGCCTGTTCAAGCTCCGGCTGCCCGACCTTTAGCACAGGCCGGGGCGGAGTATCCACATGGCATCCAGCCGCCCGAAGCAACCTCACATTATAGTCAGCCTCATGCCGTTCTCCGGTTTTTCGGTGCTCGTAGACCCGCTTATTGAACAGAAAGGAATACCAGCGATACCCTGAACCTATTCTCGTCGGAATACCCGCCATCAGCATGAGAAGCGCCACTCGAAACCTTGGAAAAGCGACGACTGCCATGTCGAATCTCTCCAAGCGAACAGCCCTCAGCATTTCAAAAAAAGATTTGCCGTCGTATTCGAGAACCGAGTCGAGACTTTCATAGCCTATCGCGACGTCTTTTGTGTAAGAACGGAGAAGCATTGAGACACGGGCTTGAGGGAAATTCGATTTCAAGATGGGAATCATCGGCAAGGTGAACAATACGTCGCCGATACGGTCAGTGCGAACGATCAGAATATTCAGTGGTTCACTCAGGAAAAATCATTTCGGAAGCAATATACTGGATGTCGCCAAGAGTTGCAACGAGGAGGAGGCCCTAGGGCCGGGGCACTTGCCTGAAAACCCTAAAATACTCATTTTCATACACCGTCATGTAATGTTCCTGCAACTCTTTTTCCCTTCCGTTCCAGTACGCAAGAACTGATTGCGCGTCCGTGTCCGGCTCCTTACTTATCACCAGCCATCGATTGGAAAACCATGGCTCGGTGTACGTTCTCTTCCACCGGCTTGATTCGATCAGCTCGTCAAATTGCCTGAGCGGGATTCCGCTTGTGATCATGATTCTGTGTTCCTGCGCGGACCCCGTCATCATCGCAATCCCGCCCTCGTCGTAGATCGAGCGGAGCAGCTCGCCGGCCGCCACTGCAAACGGGTTTTGTTTCCATTGGAAACCATATAAAGCTTCGCGATACGTGACGACTTCTTTTGAAAATGTCCGCCATTGAAAAGCAAAGAGGAGGAGAATCGCCAGTCCTGTGCCCAGAGCTGCCCGGCTCTTGGCACGCTTAGCCAATTCCTTGAATGTCAGCACCACGGGGATCGAGACTAAAGGAGAAAGCAGGACAAGATAGCGTGTGTTGAACCATTCGGAAATTTCAGCTATTCCGAGGAAAAGAGAAATCAGCGTGAAACATGGCGGTAGCGCCAAAAAAACAAACAGAAGAATGTGGCGCCTGTTTTGTTTCAGGAAAAGGAACGCTATTCCAAGAATGCACGCCCACACGGGGACGAAACCGTAGATCCGGACAGCGGTCTCGTAATAAATCGACAACACGTTGAAAGGTTTTAGAAATACCGTTTCACGAATCGGCCTTGTTACCGCTTGAGCGGCTGCAGAGTAATACCGGGCGTTGGAAAACTCGAATGGATCCCCGTATCGCAATGCGTTGTATGCCATCCACAACGCAATGCCGGCAAAGGAGACGGTCAGTCCCAGAACTACAGGATTTCTCTCCGTCCTGCTTATTGTTCTTCGAATTGCCAATACGACAACAACGGTGGCCAGGAATACAGGCAATACCCATCCTTCATAACGACACATCGTTGCCAGTGCTATAAAGAAAGAGCAAAGATAATACGCCCTCCTGTCGGCGATGTTTGTCAGCCATCGATTGAAGAAGAATGCCGAGCCGATAAAAAAGAGTAAGAACGGGAGTTCGGACATCGGCGTCAGCGCCAGATAGAGGATATTCGGGTTGAAGGCAAATAGGATGGCTGCCAATAGCGCAGGAAGCTTGCTTCCCTCTTCGTTTTGTTTCTTTGCGAGCATGTAGATCAGCATTGCGCCAAAGGCCAGACAGGTCAGGCTCACGATGACGCCGGCAAAGCCGCTTGTAAACAATGAGTCGAACAGAACGAAAGGCAGAAGTAGCAAATGCGGCAGCGGCAGCCAAACGGTTCCCATCTGGTTCAAACCCGGATCGCTCCAGTCGACAAGTTTTCTTGCCGCGACGATGTGCGAGACGGAATCCCCGTAATAAAGGAGTGAGAACTTGTCAAGCGAGTAAAGCCAGAGGGAAGCGAACAGGCCGACGATGACGACTGCTGCAAAGAGCAGCCAGTGGCCCTGTTTCTTTAACACTGCTGGAATTCTTGAGAAAGAGGAATGCTTCGTGGGAGGGGGATCGTCGTAAACACGTTATGTGCCGTTGCCATCATTGTTGACTGTCGCGGTTCGCTATCGGAAGTTGCCGTAGTGTGCTGCCGATAACCAATCCGGCAGTGATGAGAACCAAGTTCTTAATGGCGTATTGCCCTTCGAGGGTGGGCAGCAACGGATTACCTTCTTGAAAAGCCGCCTGCGGCAGCAAAAAGAACATTTGAAAAGTGCCGGCAACCTGCAGCCACAGTAAGAACAACGTTGCGCGCAGCACGAACGGGTGGGTGAATAAGAGTCCAATGCCAATCAGCACTTCCCAGCCGCCAATGAACAGTACGGCTACGCGCGGCGGGAGCCAAAACACTGTTTGCACCACTAACTCAGCAGCGGGGCTGGCGTTGATCAATTTCAGTCCTCCAAACCAGACGTAAATGATGGCGATAGCCCAACGCAGTGCAGGAATTCCGTATGCGGACATGATGCGCACCAGCGCGAGATCGATTGAGTCGAACCAGGAACGAAACCTAGCTTGTAAAAGTGACGCCTTGGGTTCTTCCTTCATTGCCTACTCCCTCCCTCAAGCTTGTATAGACTGGGGAGATGATAAACACTTGTTCGGAGACATGGTAAACACCTATGAGTACTTTTATTCAGAACTTTTCCGGCCGCAGAACTTTGACGTCCGTAATGTACACCACCATAGCGAAGTTGGAGTAGTACTCTTTTTGGCAATGATCAAGGATTGCCGAGGCAACGTTCTCGTTGCAGATCACTTCGATTTGAATATTCTGATTTTGATCCCAATCAGCGCTGCGCATCCCGCGCGATCCGCTCCCCCTTGCATCTATAAGTGTGTATCCTCTAGCGCCGAGCCGTCCCAGATCTTCCGCGAGTCTCGATTCAAGAACGGATTCGGTAATGATTGTAACGAGTTTTACCTTATTCATGTTCGTCCTCAGTGAATCGTTGTGGCCATCCAATAGTATATTGGTATTCCAACAACAAGATTAAACGGAAACGTGATTCCCAGTGATGCCGTCAAGTAGAGCGTTGGGTTGGCGTCGGGAACTGCAATACGCATCGCCGCAGGTGCGGCGATGTACGACGCGCTGCCCGCGAGGGTTGCAAGAACCGTCGTCCCACCCACCGAGAGGCCGACACCCCATCCAACTATTGTGCCCAGTGCCCCCGAAAGAATGGGCATACCGATTCCGAAGAAGAACAAAAACGCGCCTACGCGCCGTAGTTCATTCAGTCGGTGGGAAGCCACCAGACCCATCTCAAGCAGAAAAATGGCCAATACTCCTTTGAATAGGTCGAAAAACACAATCCGGACAGAGTCGATTCCCTGAGGGCCGAGGACGAATCCGACGAGAAGTCCGGCAAGGAGAAGATAAATGCTCCTTCCAAAAAAAACTTCAGAAAGCAGTCTGGAGTATGAAGGCGCTACCTTGCTGGCCCGAAGACGGGCGATAAAAATCCCGACAGCGATAGCTGGGATTTCAAGCAACACAAGGAGCACTGTCGTGTAATCCTCATAGCGGACTCCTCGTTTGTCAAGGAATATCAGCACCACGGCGTAGGTGACTGCACTGACGGAACCGTAGTGAGCTGCAATCGCTGCAGCGTCAGCCTTGCTGAACTTCCCCAACCGCCGCAGGATAGGATAGGCTATCAGTGGAATGATGAGGCCAATCAGGATGGCTCCGGAGGCGGGAACGATGATGACTCCAAGATCAGTTGTGGAAAGCTGAACTCCTCCCTTGAGTCCGATGGCAAGGAGCAGGTAGATACTGAGAATCTCGTAAATGGATTCCGGAAGTCTGAGCTCGGCGCGGACAATTCCGGCAAAAAGACCGATCAGAAAAAAAAGGATTGTAGGGTCGAGCAGGTTTTCGATCATGATCGATTCACTTTCTCAAGGCATGATTAGATTTCCTGTTTGTTTACCACCGAACCGTCCACCGATGTGCCGGTCTCGTCTAACTGATACAGCCAAATCATCCTCAACGCGATTATGGTATTCAAGCAGTAGCCCGACTGGATTATCCCGATACTTTAAGGGAATGTCGTCCTTCGAGTTTACGGGCAGTAATCTATTCATTCGATTATCTTCATTGTCTAAGATCGGTTGCGGCCCACTCTCCAGAATATCACCTTACCCACTCATCCTCAAGCCGGAACGAGCGGGATTCTCCATTCGTGTTTACTACGAGACAAACACCTTGGCAACGTCCAGGATCATGGAAGGTTTGTTCCAAAGCGCTGCGCGGAAAATTGCGCCCAGAGTTCGCTTTTCTTCGGGAAGTTTCAGGGCGTTTGCAGCAATGGAATTCAGCGTTTCATCGGTGAAGCTGTTAATCGCTTCCTTGAATTTGTAGAACACTTCATGGCGCCAGCCCAGCCGTTTTTGCCAGCGTTTTTCGTATTCGGTCAGATGTGCCATGTTGTTCGTCTTGAGCGCCTCCGCCGCAACCTGTCCTGCAATCATCCCGCCGATCATGCCGCTGATGATCCCCGCCCCGGACGTGGGGTTGACTTGATGCGCTGCATCGCCGACAAGCATCACGTTATTCTTGACGATCACATTGCACGTTTTTGCGCACGGGACTCCGCCTGCAATCCGGGTCAGCACAGCCGCGTTGGGAAACCGATCGTTCACGAACTCCTCAAGGTATTTAATGGCGGCTTTGTTCTTCGCACCTTCTACGCTTATTCCGATCCCCACGTTCGCGGTATCTTTTCCCTTGGGAAAAACCCAAAGATATCCACCGGGAGCAACCGTTCCGCCGAAGTAGAAATCGAGAACGTCGTCTTCCACTTCGATGCCCGAGAGTGTCATCTGAGCACAGCTTTCCATATCACGAATATGACATGTGGTGTCGATCCCGGCCCATTTGCCTACCCTGCTTTCCACCCCGTCTGCCGCGACAACAATTTTGCATGGGATCTCGGCCTCCCGTTCCATTATGAGAGCCTTGACGCCGACCGCCTCGCCCTTCCCGTTCTTCAGCAAATCATAAACGTAGGCTTTTGTAACGACTTCAGCGCCCTCTTTTGCCGCAAGTTTTGCCACCTCGTAATCAAAAATCCTGCGTTCGAGCACGTAGCCTTTGCCGT
>JANOGR010000215.1:0-11723 GCA_031406095.1 Ignavibacteriales bacterium | reverse complement strand
AGGAAACCGCGTTCATTTGAACAAAGTCTGATTTCACATAGTTGGCGATGAGGCGGGCGAGCGTCGTTTTGCCGACGCCGGTTGGGCCCCAGGGAATCATGGACCCGGGCGTGCCGCTCTCGATCATGAGCCGAAGCGGCTTGCCGGGTCCAAGCAGGTGCTCCTGTCCGAAAAATTCTTCGAGCGAGTCCGGGCGGATGCGTTCGGGGAGCGGGGCGTGAGGGGAGGGAATGTTCTTGCGCGGTTCGTTGACAAAAAGGTCAGACATAGATGAATTTCGGAGTGCGAATTTCGAATTGCGGATTGAATGAAGCTAATGGATTACAACAAAGGATCAAACTCAAAGCACAGAATAAAAATCGAGAACCAATAATCAACAAGCTATAATCATCAATCCTTTTTCACACGATACACTTTTTCGCCGTCGCGCACCATGCCGTATTTCTCTCGGGCAACTTTTTCGATCGTTTTCTTGTCTCCCTCAAGGGCTTTGACCTGGGCCTGGAGTTGTATAGTTTCTTCCTCGGATTGCCGGACCTTCTCGATCATCTCTGTTCTCCGCTGTTCAAGCCTGATACGTGCGATGATTCCGTTGTTGGCAAAAAGAAGAAACGAGAAAAGAAGCGTGCCAAGCAGGACAAGGATCGAGCGACGTTTATTCTTGAAGACTTTCTTAAGGAGAGATCTGATGCGGGATCGTTTTTGCGGCTTGCGATAGAATTCCACGAAGAAAAGGTACGATTAAATCAGGGGTTTTGCAATTTTCATCGATACCAATCCTTCTTCGGTTCAAACGTCGTTTTCAGGTTTTGCTTTGCTTTGTGCCGCTCGATGGCAAGCTGGATCAAGCGGTCAAGCAATTTCGTGTACGACACACCCGACGCCTCCCACAACTTCGGATACATGCTGATGGAGGTGAAGCCGGGGATCGTGTTGATTTCATTCAGATAAACCTTGTTCGTCTTCTTCGTTACGAGAAAGTCCACGCGGGCCATGCCTGAACAATCAAGCACCTTAAAACTCTGTGCGGCAAGTTGCTGTACCTTTTTTGTCACCGCCTTTGGCAACTTGGCCGGAATAACCGCGGTAGACTTGCCGTCCACATACTTAGCATCGTAGTCGTAAAACTCGTTTGAAGGAATAACCTCGCCGGGCACCGATGCAACAGGGTCATCGTTGCCGAGGACACTGCACTCGATTTCCCTTGCGCCCTCGATTCCTTTCTCAACAAGGATCTTTCTGTCGTACTCTGCGGCCCGCCGAATCGCTTCGATCAATTCATTTCTCTTGTGAGCCTTTGAAATGCCAATGCTCGAGCCGAGGTTGGCAGGCTTGATGAACATCGGGTAGCGGAGTTTCTTCTCGGCTTCCAGGATCAGTTTCTTCTCATTCCTGGCAAACTCGTGAAAGAGAAACCAGATACTTGGCGCTACAGGAATTTTGGCCTGACGAAGAAGTTCCTTTTGAACAACTTTGTCCATTCCGACGGCCGAGCCAAGCACTCCTGCGCCAACATACGGGATGTTTGCGAGTTCAAAGAGCCCCTGGATGGTGCCGTCTTCCCCGTAGGTTCCGTGCAGGACGGGAAACAACACGTCGACCGACTGAGGTTGATTCGAGGAATCGAGAGGAACGAGTGCCTTCTTGCGCGGGTCGGGAACGATGAGATGCTCGGGCTGATTGTCGAGGCTGCTCTTTTCTTTCAGCAGCTTGAGCGCTTCGCCGGAAATCAGCCAGCGCCCCTCGGGACTGATGCCGATCGGTATGACTTCGTATTTTTCCTTATCGAGTGCATTTATGACAGAGGCAGCGGAAACGAGCGAGACTTCATGCTCGGCAGAACAGCCGCCAAATACAATTCCAATTTTTAGCTTAGGCATGGCAAATAGGATTATTGGAGTCTTGGATTAATGGAACCCGTTTTTTTCATAACTATCCACCGATCCAATAATCCATTCATCCTTTCCGCTACTTTCGCAATATTTCTTTTATTAAATTCTTCACTTTCTCTTCCGTCATATCTTCGGAACCTGGTTCCGTCTCACAAGCAACCTTTTGCGAAAAATCCTTTCCGTAACTCGATTCACTGATAGCTCTCAGTTTTGCGATGTCCTGCTCATTCAGCACCTTCTCGCCTCCGAGCATTCTTGCCACAAACGCAATGTGAGCCGCATGTTCGACTTTTTCCATCTTGAAATAAGCGTCGTCCACATTCTTCCCGTATGTAACGACCCCGTGATTCGAAAGCAGAATAGCATCCGCCGTTTTGACGAACGGTGTAAGAGCCGCCGAGACTTCTTTCGTTGACGGTGTGGCGTATGCCGCCAATGGGATTGCCCCGAGGCCGACAATAACTTCAGGAAAAAGACATTCGCTCAGGGGGATTCGGGCCGTGGCAAATCCGGTGGCGTATGTCGGATGAGCGTGGACAACGGCATGTATATCGGGACGCTCGCTGTAAATAAACGCATGCATGTCCAGCTCGGTTGATGCTTTCCGGCTCAAGGTCACCGGAGTTCCGTCAGCCTTTACCTCCACGAGGTCGCTTTCCGTGACCCTGCCTTTGTTGAGGGCGGAGGGAGTGACCAGAATATTCCCGCTCGGCAGCCGGGCGCTGACGTTGCCGTCTGTGGCCGTCACAAATCCCTTGTCTGCAAGCTGATGGCAGACGAGAACAAGCTGGCGTGATATTTCGGAGCGGGAAAGGGTTGGTTCCATCGGGAAGGCTCGCAGCATAATAAAGAAAAGAGGAATGAGTATCAATGAATGAACCCGACCTTCCTAAAGTCTTTGTTAATGGAGTCCATCACCTTTGATTTAAACCATCAGATGGACTCCATCGGCACGCGAACCGCACTCAGAAGTCCGACTTCTAAACCCGCACACCCCCGCAAGAAGTCGGACTTCTTACTTGAAAAAAGTGAATGAATTTTCAAAAATAAATTACTATACTGACAACCGCCTTCAGTGGTGCCTCAATCAAAAAATGAAGTTTAGGCCCCTCCCAACGGGGTTTCCTGTTTTCTGATCAGCGTCAATGTATCGACATAGAAAGGAAGATGCAGAACGAGTATGGAACTATACCTTATTCTGGGAATCAGTGTTTTAGGCTTGGCCTTCGCGCTCTATTTGATCCGCGACGTGATGCGCCGCGATACCGGGACGCCAAAGATGCGCGAGATCTCGGATGCGATCAAAACGGGTGCGGAAGCGTTTCTGCGCCGTCAAAACCGTACGATCGCCTATCTTGCCATTGCACTCGCCTCCCTGATCTATATTCTCTATGCTTTTGTCCGAGCACCGAACGAGCATGATCCGGCCAGCGCGGGAGCGCTCGCGCTGTGGACGACTCTTTCGTTTGCTCTCGGAGCAGCCTGTTCTGTCGCGGCGGGATACATGGGAATGTGGGTGGCGATACGGAGCAACATCCGCACGGCCTCTGCCGCTACGAGAAGCATGAACGAAGCACTGCAAACTGCATTACGCGGCGGAGCGGTATCAGGATTCTTCGTCGTGGCGATGAGCTTGCTCGGTGTCGCAGGATTGTTCTCTCTCGTCAAGTATATGGGCGTCACGAATGACGTCACCAAAATCCCGCTCCTTATCGTTGGGTACGGTTTCGGAGCGAGCTTCGTGGCGTTGTTTGCGCAGCTTGGAGGCGGGATCTACACGAAAGCGGCCGACGTCGGAGCGGACCTTGTCGGAAAAATCGAGGCGGGGATTCCTGAGGATGATCCGAGAAACCCGGCTGTTATCGCAGATCTCGTGGGCGACAATGTCGGAGATTGCGCCGGCCGAGGTGCAGATCTTTTTGAATCAACAGCGGCAGAAAACATCGGCGCGATGATTCTCGCGGCGGCTTTGTATCGCGTGAATGCCAGTGTTTTTGAAGCGCAGGGGCTTTCGATGCTCGGCGTTCTTTTGTTTCCGCTCGTCGCACGCGCCTTCGGTATCATCGCATCCGCGATAGGAATCATGATTGTGCGGACGAACGAGCAGGAAGATCCGATGAATGCGCTTAACCGGGGTTTCTATGTCACTTCGATTCTCGCGATGGGCGGATTCTACTTTGCGTCCTGGTGGCTCCTCGGGAGCGAGTATTATTTCAACTTTTTCCTCTGCGGCGTCATCGGTGTTCTGACGTCGTCGGCTTTTGTGTTTATCACACAGTATTACACGGAATACAAGTACAGGCCGGTGAGGTCAATTGCAGAAGCATCTCAAACAGGGCCCGCCACGAATATTATTTCCGGAATCGCAGTCGGAATGGAATCCACGGGAGTGCCGGTTCTGGTCATCGGAGCTGCCATCGTCGGGTCGTACATGCTCGGCCAGGGTTCGGGGTTGCACGATGCGGGACTTTTCGGAACAGCCGTTGCAACGATGGGTATGCTCGGCACGGCGGCATACATTCTCGCGATGGACACCTTCGGCCCGATTACGGACAACGCAGGAGGCATCGTGGAGATGAGCCAGCAGCCGGAGGAAATTCGGATGAAAACCGACCGCCTCGACGCCGTAGGAAACACGACAAAGGCTCTCACGAAAGGATATGCGGTGGGTTCGGCAGCGTTGGCTGCGTTCTTGCTTTTCGGTGCGTACATCGATGAAGTTCGCAATTACCTGCCTTCCTTTCAGCCCATCATTAACCTGAACAAACCGGAAGTTTTTGTCGGGGCAATCCTCGGCGCAATGCTCGTCTATATTTTCTCTTCGCTCTCGATCAAAGCAGTCGGCTCCGCCGCACATGCGATCATTAAGAATGTGCGCGAGCAATTTAAGAACAACCCGGGCATCATGAAGGGCACTTCCAAGCCAGATTATGGCCAGTGCGTCGACATCGCGACGAAAGCGGCGTTACGCAAGATGGTGCTGCCGGGAGTTCTCGTGGTCGGCATGACCATCGGCGTCGGCATGGTATTCCGCTGGCTCTACTATGCTTCGGGTCAGCCGGCGTTTGGCGCGACGGGTGCGGAGGTTATCGGCGGGTATCTCATGGTGGCGACGATTACGGGCATCCTCATGGCTCTGTTTTTGAACAACAGCGGGGGAGCGTGGGATAACGCGAAAAAATACATTGAAGCAGGCCATCTTGGAGGCAAGAAATCCGATCCACACAAAGCGTCGGTTGTCGGCGATACGGTAGGCGACCCGTTCAAAGACACGGCCGGACCCAGTCTGCATGTGCTGATCAAGCTGCTCGCAACCCTCACGCTCGTGTTGGCACCACTGTTTATTTAGGAAACAGGGAAGCATGCGTCCATTTCTCGAAAGCCCGGCGAATGCTCGTCGGGCTTTCGTGTTTAAACAAGGGAGATTCCAATGAATCCCATTTTTCAGAAAATCGCGATTGAAGCGATAAAGCGCAGAAGAAAACAGACCAGGCCCGGCCAAAAAATCAGCAGGTACGAGGTTGGGAAGGAATTCTTCAAGCTGCGGGTCGAGGCGACGCATCTTCTGACGGATGCTTTCCTCATTTCTCTCGGCGTTCTCTCAGCCGGTTTTGGACTCAAGGGCTTCCTGCTTCCCAACAATTTTATCGACGGGGGAG
Organism: Ignavibacteriales bacterium; assembly: GCA_031406095.1. Classification (GTDB taxonomy): domain Bacteria; phylum Bacteroidota; class Ignavibacteria; order UBA10030; family UBA10030; genus JANOGR01. The sequence goes on along the minus strand of JANOGR010000215.1, from coordinate 6,172 downwards.
TCACCGGAATCTCGCTTCTGGTCGCCGCTCTGTCAGATTATTCGCTGCCGGTGTTGATCGTGGTGTTCAATATTCCATTCATTTTTCTTGCCTTCACCCAGGTCGGGAGGTCGTTTGCGGTCAAAAGCATACTCTCGATAACGGGGCTGGCCGTTGCTCTTGCGACGATTACATACCCGATTGTCACCTCCGATAAACTTCTGATATCCGTTTTTGGAGGCTTCTTCCTCGGTGCGGGTATCGGTCTTTCGGTTCGCGGCGGAGCTGTTCTCGACGGAACTGAAGTACTGGCAATTTATCTCAGCAGGCGCACCGGAGTAACGATTGGCGACATAATCCTTGTCCTGAACGTCATCATTTTTTCTGTCGCCGCGTACCTCCTTTCAGTCGAAACAGCTTTATACGCAATCTTGACCTACCTGGCCGCGTCCAAGACGGTGGATTTCGTGATCGAGGGTGTTGAAGAGTACACGGGAGTAACGATTGTTTCGACCCACAGCGAGGAAATCCGAAAAATGATCACTGAGAAACTGGGAAGAGGAGTAACCGTCTATTCGGGCAAAAGAGGCTACGGGAAGCGCGGCGAGAACCTGTTTCAAACAGATATTATTTTTTCTGTCATCACCCGGCTTGAAATTGCCAAACTTCAGACAGAAGTGGACAAGCTCGACCCGAACGCGTTCCTGGTCATGAGCAGCATTAAGGATACAAGAGGCGGAATGATCAAGAAAAGACCCTTCAAACATTAGTGGAATCAGAATCGTTTAACGCGTGTGCTCTTTAATGACCTTTCCCGAACTGACAAACGATATACCCTGGCCGGATTTAGTGCCGATCATAAGGCATTCGATAATCGGCGTGTTGATTTCCCGCTCTGCTGTCCACCTCACAATAAAGTTTGCCCCGAGGCCTCCCAGCGCTTCCTTTTCCGGCAGATGAACATACTTTGTTTGGAGAGGTCCCAGATCCATGGCGGTCTCGGCGAAGCGTTTTAGCAACTTTCCTTCTCCATCGAAAAAGTCTGCCGTTGTAACCTTCAGAGAGTTTGACATGTCAGTGTTACGAATGACGAGTGTCACTCCCAGCGAAAAGGGAACGCCGCGTGGCGAGGTCAGCACATGGGAATCGACTGAAACATACACGATCTGACCCTTGGAAAGTTCTTCGTGTTGAAAGCTGAAGCAGTTAGTGAAGAAAACCTGAGCGAGGATGCTCACTCGCATGAGTTGAGCAAATAAGTTATGATTCTTCTTGTTACTCACGATGCACCTCATTATAAATTTGTACTATGGTTGATTATGTGCTAATCTTCGTCGTTTTTTCCGATTCTTTCCCCCTTTTTTGAAAGTCTCGATCAGTGTGGCCTGCAGCTTTGAATGCAGCCTGACGAACCATCTCCAAAGGATTAAAACCAATCCCGCTGCAAGAATCAACACCAAGATTAATAAATCTGGTGGCGGCAGGATGCTGGCGCTCAAAGCTATGACTAGAAAGAACATACCCACAATTGAGGCGATCGGTATAACCTCAGATATGACGCGGCGGACTTTCTCTGTGTACTGTCCTGCCACAGCGGGTTTCACTGTCAACTCAGCAAGGAGCATACTAAGAGCCTGCATCTTCCGATAGGCGGCGATCAGGAACGGCAGAGATACAAGGAGGGTGGCACCCCAAACCAGAGAGTTCTGAATACGTTTTTCAGAAATCAGACCTGTAAGTTCTGAGCTGACAATACCGCCAAAGTATGCCCCCGCCAAAAAGATCGAGACAATGAGAGCAAAATTGATAAGCACCTGTAGAACCGAGCGTCGAATGACGTTTCCTAACGTGGTCTGACCCGTTTGGAGTTGAATGTTCTGCAACCAGATTGTATAAAGTCCAAACACTCGTATCAAGCTCCCCGGCATAAGCGCCTCGAGCTTGGTCGAGAGCGGATCTGCCAGTTTGATCAAATAGGGTGTCAGCAAGGTTGTGATAACAGATACGGCCACTGCAACGGGGAAGAGAAAATCACTGGTGACATTCAAGGATAATCCAAGCGAAGCAATGATGAACGAAAACTCTCCTATTTGAGCAAGACCCATCCCAACACGCATCGATGTGCGGCCATCATGTCCTGCAATAAATGTTCCCAAGCTGCACGTGACGACCTTCCCAACAAGCACCGCAAAGGTAATTACGATAATCGGTACTGCATAGGTCGTCAACATACGCGGGTCAAGCAAGAGTCCCACGGACACAAAAAAAATTGCGCTAAACATGTCCTTAATGGGTTCAATCAGCCGTTCGATCGTTCTCAGTTGATTAGACTCTGCCATGATAGTCCCAATCATGAAAGCGCCCAAGGCAACACTGTAATGCAGTTTCAAAGCCAGCAGGCAAAAACCGAATGAGATGCCGAGTACAGTTATCAACAACATTTCCTGTTTGCGAAAGTTCGCGACATACGAAAGTAGACGTGGCACTAACAACATGCCCGATACAAATCCGACTATAAGAAAGACCGACAGCTTTCCGACTGTCGTAACGACTGAGCCTGCGCTCATGGAACCAGTCGTAGCAACTGCCGACAGAAGCGCAATGATGGCGATTGCTATGATGTCCTCCACAATCAGGATACCGAAGATCAAATGTGCAAAAGGTTCCTGTTTCATCCCAAGCTCGTCGAGAGCCTTAACGATGATGGTTGTGGAAGAGATTGCAAGAATCGAGCCCAGAAAAAGAGAATTCAGAGAACTCCAGTCGAAGAAACGGCCGATTTCGTACCCGATCCAGATCATCATGACAATTTCGAACAGGGCTGCGATCAGCGCCGTCGCGCCGACACGTGCGAGCTTCCTCAAACTGAAGTCGAGCCCAAGCGAGAACATCAGGAATACAACCCCGAGTTCGGCAAGTATCTTAATTGTCTTTTCGTCGCTGATAAATGCGAATGGAGGCGTGTATGGCCCAATAATCAGCCCCGCCACAATGTAACCGAGGACCACCGGCTGCTTCAAACGATGAAACAGCACGGTTACAACGCCTGCAATGAGCATGATAATTGCAAGGTCTTGGATAAACTCAACGGTATGCATTGCAAGCAATGTACATCATCTCATCACCCTTATCAAGGAATGTGGATCCCCAAAACCAAACGCTTGAGAACATCCCAGAAAAAACCAACTAAACATCACAGCCGACAACCTGTCCTCAGATGTGATGTTCTCACATGAGGATTGTACACCGTGATTGCTCGACTTGAGGTGAGAACTCAACATGGAAATTGAAGATCGACCCCAACGGCCTTCTTGTTATGGCCAATATTCGAGATACGAAGGGTAGAATGATTAAGAAACGCGCTTTAAGCACTACCGGCTCGCTTTCTTCGACGATGGCTTTTTGTTTTACGGGCAGTTATTAAGGACGCAAGAGGCGGCAATGATTAAGAAACGGCCTCTGCATGATTGATGAAAGGGTTCCAAATTTTTGAAGGTCTGGCTCTACAGATTCAATTCTTTCAAGACTGATTTCTGTCTAACTTTCGCTTGTTTTCTATAATAAAAAGCTTTAGACTCAGAGAGATTTTTCCTCGAATGTTTTTAAGAACCCTGCTTTCCATTTATTAATAGAAGGAGATCCGTCAGATGGGCAATCTCTTTGCGACAAAGCCGTTGGATGTACTCATGAAAGAGGCGGCCGAAAGCGGCGAACACTCGCTGAAGCGGGTTCTCGGCCCGGTCAATCTCGTAATGCTCGGTATCGGAGCGATTATCGGCGCTGGAATTTTTGTTTTGACCGGAGCTGCGGCAGCGCAGTACGCCGGCCCCAGCATCATCCTCTCCTATGTGCTGGCAGGCGTGGCCTGCGTGTTTGCGGGACTTTGCTACGCAGAGTTTGCTTCATTGATTCCCATTGCCGGCTCGGCCTACACGTACGGCTATGCGACGCTCGGTGAGTTGTTCGCATGGATCATCGGATGGGATCTGATTCTGGAATACGCTTTCGGAGCCGCCACGGTCGCATCGGGGTGGAGCAGCACGCTCGTTGCCTTTTTGCAAGACTATGGTATCAACCTTCCCCCCGAAATCTGCGACACGCCAGGAGCTGTCTGGGTGATGTACGAGGGACGCTGGGCGCCGTTGAACACTCTCCAAACTGTGCTGCAAAGCGCAGGAATTGACCCGATGTCTCTGCCTCAGGCTGTGGCGTCGTTTAATCTCGTTGCTTTCCTCGCAATCATTGGCGTCACGATTATTTTGGTTGTCGGTATCAAAGAATCGGCCAATTTCAATACCGCCGTCGTGTTTGTGAAATTGTTTGCGGTGCTCACATTTATAGCTGTTGCCGCTGGCTACGTGATTAGTCACCCTGACATCGCCGGCCAAAACTGGAGTGTTTTCATCCCTGAGAATACAGGAAACTTTGGTGAATTCGGTTGGTCTGGCATTGCGCGAGCTGCGGGAGTGGTCTTCTTTGCTTATATCGGTTTTGACGCAGTTTCCACCGCGGCGCAGGAAGCTAAGAACCCTCAAAGGGACATGCCAATCGGCATCCTTGGATCGCTTATCATCTGCACCATTCTTTACATTGTGGTCTCAGGACTTCTCACCGCAACAGTGCATTACAGTCGTCTGAATATCGGTGCACCCGTATCACTCGCGATTCGAGAAACGGGAGTCCAATGGGGAAGCTATATAGTCAATGCCGGGGCGCTGGCCGGACTGAGTACAGTTATGCTTGTCATGTTGCTTGGCCAATCGCGTGTCTTCTATTCCATGGCAAATGACGGCTTGCTCTGGAAGTGGGCGGGTGAGATCCATCCGCGTTTCCGAACACCATGGAAATCGACTATCATCGTCGGCGTTGTCGTGGCGTTCCTCGGAGCGACAATTCCCATCGCGCATCTGAGCCAGTTAGTGAGTATCGGCACATTGCTGGCGTTCGTTATTGTTTCTGCCGGAATTCTGATTCTGCGAAAGCGCCGGCCCGATCTCCCGCGGCCTTTCAAAACACCGTGGGTACCTTTCGTGCCCATCATGGGAATCGTGATTTCGCTCCTTCTTATGGCGTCATTAACAGGCGAAACATGGCTGCGTCTTATAGTCTGGCTTGCCGTTGGCATGGCTATTTACTGGTTTTATGGACGCAAACATAGCAAGGTCGGAAAATCTCTCGCGACGAAGTAATTCGTCAGCGTTCATTCACTCTAGGCCGGTTAGGCAGACTTATGTTCATGACGTGAAGTCAGCCCAGGGCTTGGAACATTCCTTTTATGGACAGCACATTCCTGAACATTTGTTGATAAGAACATGACTGGACAGCCATCTGAATCGCCACGAGAATTCAAGCGCGGCCTGGGGCTTCTTGACTCGACGATGATTGTCATCGGTTCGATGATCGGGTCGGGCATCTTCATCGTGAGCGCTGACATCGCGCGAACCGTCGGCTCGGCGGGAAACCTCCTTCTGGTTTGGCTTGTCACCGGAATTATCACAGTCATCGGAGCATTAAGCTATGGTGAGCTTGCGGGAATGATGCCGCGTGCCGGCGGGCAGTACGTGTATCTCAGAGAATCCTACAACCCGTTGATTGGATTCCTGTATGGCTGGACGCTTTTTCTCGTGATTCAAACGGGAACGATTGCTGCTGTGGCGGTTGCTTTTTCGAGATTTACTTCTGTCCTGATTCCCGGCTTAAGCGAGAAGAACATTCTCCTGGAGTTGCTCGGGCTCAAGATTTCTGCTGCGCAACTCTTCGCGATCGCAAGCATTGTCGTTCTTACATACATCAACCTCCGCGGCCTGCGTGAAGGAAAAATTGTACAAAATCTCTTCACGAGTACAAAAACAGCAGCGTTGGTTGGACTTATTTTGCTCGGAATTTTTCTGAGTCGAAACGCTTCGGCGATGGAAGTCAATATGGCGACATTCTGGCAGTCCACGTGGACACAGGTTCAGGACGGCAGGATAGTCTCCGTCGATCAGCTCTCGGTGTGGATGCTGCTCGCTGCGATGGGGGTCGGGATGGTGGGATCCATTTTTTCGAGCGACGCCTGGAATATCATTACGTTCACAGCCGGGGAAGTCATCAATCCAAAGAAAAACATCCCATTGAGCCTGGTTCTGGGGACAGGCATTGTGACCATCTTGTACCTTCTTGCCAACGTCTCGTACATCCTTCTCTTGCCGGT
>JANOGR010000192.1:0-2566 GCA_031406095.1 Ignavibacteriales bacterium | reverse complement strand
GATTGTCGATGACGATGGAATCCTTGCCGCCCATTTCGGCTACCACTCGCTTGAGCCAACGCTGTCCCGGCTGCACCTTTGCAGCAAGTTCGTTGATGTGTATGCCGACCTCTTTGGAGCCCGTGAATGCGACAAACCTTGTTTTCGGATGCGCCACCATCGTGTCGCCAACTGCGCCACCCGGGCCGCTGACAAAATTGAGAACTCCGGCGGGCAAACCGACCTCACGCATCAAGTCGAACAACATCCAACCTGTCAATGGAGAATCGCTCGAGGGCTTGAGCACTACAGTGTTTCCGGTGACGACGGCAGCGGTGGCCATCCCGGCGAGAATCGCGAGCGGAAAATTCCATGGCGGCACAACGACGCCGACTCCGAGTGGAACGTAGACAAGCTCGTTTTTCTCCGTGGGGATTTTGGTGACTGGCTGTTTTCCCCCATATCGAAGCATCTCGCGGGCGTAGAAGTCCATAAAATCGATTGCCTCAGCGGTATCGGCGTCAGCTTCAGGCCAGGTTTTGCCGACTTCGTAGACCATGACGGCGCTGAACTCGTGCTTTCGCTTCCGCATGATCCTTGCGGCTTTGAACAGGTAGTCGGCGCGCTTCTTATAGTCCACGTGCTGCCAGGTTTCGAATTTTGTGGCGGCAGTTTCGACGGCCTTGCTTGCCAGACCGACGTCGGCCTTTTGGAATACACCTACAATTTCGCTCGGATTCGACGGGTTGTACGATTTCAGCTTGTCGTTTGTTCGAATCTCCTCACCGCCAATGACGATCGGATATTCCTTGTTGAACCAGGAGCGCACTTTCTGCAATGCGGCCTCCATGGCTTTGCGATTGGCGGGTTTGCTGAAATCGGTGAGCGGTTCGTTTTTAAAGGGCTTCATAGGTGTGAATAATTCCTTGAACTAAGAATGAATGGGTAAGAAATATAGGAAAAAAATCGGTAAGGCTGAAGAGAGACGATTATTTTTCTTTTGTCCTCAGTTCCTGCATTGCCTCTAATTGCAGAATCATTTCTTCATCTTTTTTCCTTCCGGCAAATTTCTTGGACTTGATGAGCGCTGCAACATCCAGGACACTGATATTCAATCCAAGCACGTTTACTTGGATTGAAGTTTTTTTTGCTTCCTTGAAGAATCCAACGCCTCCGACTTCCCCAAGAATATCTATCTCGCCAAGATTGGTTTCAAATGTGAAGTTGAGTCCCGCTTTGAGAGTTGGTGCATCGGGGTGAAAGGGAAGGTTGGCAGGAGCACCGCGCAATGAGGGCTTCAGAGGTAGCAAAGCTCGTGAGAGACGTTGCAGATTCTCCTCAGACCGGTCATAACAGATATCAATGTCGTAGGTTGGAATCGTGACGCCATGGATATTGGCGGCAAGCCCCCCTATAACAACGAACTCCACTCCCTCATTTACGAGGACCTTCAGCAACTCTTCGAATTGAGTCATGCTCGGCTAATTCAGGATAAAGTGTTTTTCTCGCTTTTTTCAGTTCCTCTGCGAACACAACCCAATCTTGAAGGCGTTGAAGTCGTTGATCGATCGTGAGTCTCAGTGATGACTCCAACAGCGTTATATCGATTCCGTATTCCTTTGCCCGTTCAATCGCTGATTTTTCGCGTTCACTCATAACGGCTTCAATTTATGAATTCTGCGCTGCACAAGCAATGTTGCGAGGCATTGGTCGTTTCAGTATCCGCGGCAAGTATTAGAAGATTCGATACTTCAATCCAAAGGTCAAGAATAATGAAGATTCGGATTGGCTGCTTTCTGAGTCAGAAAATGCGTTGAAACGATACCAATCTTGATTTCGATAGCCTCCATTGATATTCAAAGCAACATGATCTTCAATGAAGTAGTTCGAATCGAGAACGAGCATGCGATCAATTTGGCGGTAGGTTCCAGACCAAACAAAACGTGGGGAGGCGGAATATGCATTATAGCTCCATTCCAGTGTCGCTTCAATTCGCTCACCCACTTCATACGATATCGACGCAGCACCATGAATATCACTTCTCCTTGGTTCTCCGTTCAGAGGAATTCTCACCAGTCCGATTGTATGGAAGTGCGTGTTGAGCGATATGCTGTATCCGTACTCAACAAGCGAAACTGCATGATCGAACGCCGACTTGGAGTAGTCAGAATATGAGCCTGTGTATTCGTACTGCGACGAGGAATGTTCCACACCCACTTGACCTCTCCATCCAAATATTCTCGGCAGCACTCGTTCACTCAGGATCTCTTCGCTGCGGACAACATCATACGGCACAACGTGACCGTGACTCAACACTCCAACCGAATCAAGAATGGCAAAAATATCCTTGAAAAAATATTTAGTGAATCGCTCATGGTTGGCCGTGTATTCCGAGTTACGAGCAAACACGTCGACAATTTCCATAACTTCATTCCGATCGAGATCCCGCGAGAGAGCTCCATCCTCCTGAAGTTTCTCAAGAAGCCTCAACACTCGAAATACAACCTGTCCATCTCTCACCTTTCCGACACCTATCCCCGCTCCTGCCGTCACGACGTACTCCCGGCTCCGGGAGGTGTAAGGGAGG
>JANOGR010000190.1:0-3288 GCA_031406095.1 Ignavibacteriales bacterium | reverse complement strand
TCGCAACAAGAAGCCGGAAGACTGAAAGGTTCGGAGTGTTCATGGCGACATCCTCCATTGATTGGTGATTGATTTGTGAATTAAGACGGGCGTTTTCGCCTAACTAGTGGATAAACGCATTGCGTATATCATACTCATTTGGCGTGATAGGCGCAATTGCGGTTATTTGTTGCGTGTAGTCTCTTTGTGGCCGATGATCCCGGCTGTCTTTGCCGCCTTTTTGAAGATGTGCTGGGCAGCCCTCTCGGACAAGTGCCTTCTGCCTTCCATTCCGGCAAACAAACCAGATGTCCTGAGCGCTACTTTGCCATCTCGAAACTCGTATAGTGCAGTACTTTCATCCCGCCTTTGTCCTGTAATGTCCCTTTGAATGTCAGCGTGTGGGCCGCATGTTCAGCGAGCGCTTCGTTTCCACCCTTCATTCCCTTCCTGGGTACCAGAAGATAGACAGCTCCTTTTTCGTCGAGCAAGCCCAGGGGCAAGCCTCCTCTGATGCATTGAATAGCGCAGTCCTGGTGTTCTTCGCCCCGTCCTCCACCCATGCCGCTGCTATAGCATTTGAGGTCGATCAGCTCTCCTTTGAGTGTCGCCTCTGTCCCCTGCTTTTTTTCCTGTGGAAAAAGGAACGAGGATGTGAAGAGCGATGCCGTCAAGACCATGAAGAATCTTGTCGATAATTTCATATGGATCCTCCGAATGTGATTATTCAAAGAAAAAATATACATAATGGACATTCTACAAACAAACTCCCGCCTCACAATGGTTCCAGTCTCCGGTCAGGTCTTTTCCCATGATTCGATTGCTCCACGACGTATCACAAAAGAAGGGTGCACCTGGAGTTTTTCCATGCCGCGGAGGGATTTCCAGCGACTGATGTCTCGCTTCTTCAGTTTCCGCAAAAGATGCCCGGCTTCAAAATTCACTTGTCCTGATGTTACCCGGATTTTTTTTTGTGAGGTGAGAGCGTGAAGTTTGTCCTTCCTAAAATCATATCCGCGAGCAAGAGCCTCCCGGTAAACGAATGAGAGATATGTGTTGATCGCTCTCACCGGTCTCGGATGTCGCCGAAACCTCAAAAGCTGTGGATGGTGTTTGTAGCCACGCGTTTTTCCCCGAAGAACCTGTCGGGCGGGCAGGGCCTCACGCCAGAGGGCAACCAGCCCCCTGGCATCGAGATACTTCGGATGAAGTGTCCACAATCTCATTCGGGATACAACTCCTGGTATACATTCGAAGCCTCAAACGTCTGCTGAATCTTGCGCTTCATCTGGTCTTTGTCGGCAAGCCGATACCAGGTATCAAAAAATTTCCATCCCTTCTCTTTCTGGCCGGCAAACACATGGTCAATCAGAATTTTCAGCACGGAGGACAAGTAGTCGCCTCCGATATCCTCAAATTGAGTGAAATCTGTTGTATCGGCCATGGTTTTGACTCTCTGCTCATGCTCCTGAGTTTTGTTCAGAATAAGGCTGGAGAACTTACGACTCGTGAGAACGAACGTCCGCGTTGAAAGGGAGTAGCTGAAATAAGCGGACGAAAACGGTGAGAGGGCATGGTTCAGTCTGTCGAAATTGTCGAAGGTAATGATGGTCAGATGCAGGTCAATAATTCCGTCTCGGTCAAGGTCGGACATTGTGAGTTGATACCCCAGATCGGTGTAATCGTCGCTATTGAACAAGGTGCGGACGGAATCCGAGAGCTCAAGAATGATGGACGTCCAGCAGCAATTCGCTCCGCCCGAAAAGTGCTGGATAAACACTTGCTTAGTCCCGTCCCGCAGGAGAGAAACAAGTTTCACTTCATTGTATTCAGGCCTGATTGTTCCTTCCCGTGAGCGCCAGACTCTCTGCTTGTTCTTGAAAATCGCAACACCGTAGGTTGAGTCTTGAGGATCGAGAGTCCTGACAATCGTGTAGTCTAGATAAGTCAGAGAATCAGGAAGGATCGATACGTCCTGCGAGAGTGGGTCTGTTTCGTTGTCGGCAACTACGGCGTGGAGGAATGTAGCCTGTTGATAAAAGACCCAGACTATGGCCGCGAACAAAGCCACAACGCCCACCATTGTGAAAATTCTCACCCTCAGCGGGATAGAGCTAAACTGACCCATGTGTTCGCTCGAGGACCCTCAGTTTACGCAGTGATTCAACAACTGAATGAAGCGATGAACCCGTTCAGGATCTCCAGAGGTAGGACAGCTTGAAGAAGAAACCACGGCGGGTTTCAAAGAAATCGTCGTCGTTGACATATGCTGTGTTCTCCCAGCGAAGCCTTTCATAGAGTCTGCCGTATCCGAGGTGGAACACTGTGCCGGGGATATAGGTAAAGGAAGCGAGGAAGTCGTTCAACAAGGTTCTTCTGAATTTGTTGAACTCCGCTATTCCCCGAACGAAAAGGTACTTGTTTAACTGATACGTGAGCCTCAACCGCCCGATTGGATATTCATAGATTCTTTCGTTGTCCGACGACCGGAAAAAATCGACATACGTAATGCTGCTGTTGATTTCCAGCTGGCTCCAGGGCTGAAACACCAGGCTTGCCGTTGCCCTGCTGCCCCTTCCTTGATATGGTGTTGCGGAGAAAAATATGGCGTTGGCCCGGCGATACTGAAGACTGAGGTTGATTTCATTCGTAAACTGTCCTCCACCCGACACGAGAAAACCGTCAGTCTTGAATCGTTCACCAAGGAAAATCTCTGTTGAGTGGAAATAGGAGAATCGCGAGTTCTGTCCGCCGGAAAAAATGCTTGTCACCGAAATTTCGTTAGATGTTTCCCAGAGATTGCTCAACTCATCCCGGGTGCCGTTCGTCTGGAGGAGCACATCGACCCGGCGTAGGAAATCCCCCGGATAGAATTTCGGCCTTGCGAAAGCATTGAAGGACAGGATTCCAGTCCTCGTGACGTAACCCGTTTCCGACGAAAAGTTCTGTGAGACTTTGTTTGTTCCGATGATAAAGTCGAGGTCTCGACTCCCGTGATTATACTCGAATGAAATCGAGTGGCCGTCCATTCGGTCTGCTACATCCGTTGCTTTCGATTGAGAAAAGAGCGCCTGGGCATCCAGTGTGCTCGACGCAGTCATGCGGATTGATGCATCAGTGCCAACCACTCTATTGAAACTGTTCTCGAGTTCTCTCCCTGTAAGGATGGCGCCGACATAACTCTCATCTCCAAGGGCGTACTTGTAGCGCAAGATCGGAAAATGAGCCCGCGTGCCCGACCTTCCCGGCTCGGGCGTGAGAAGTTCATCGACGGCATAGATCGTTGCAATTCTGCTTTTCTCTCCCACC
>JANOGR010000174.1:0-6382 GCA_031406095.1 Ignavibacteriales bacterium | reverse complement strand
GTTTGTTTTGTCGCCGGCATCGGGGCATTGTGGCAGTTGATGCACGTGCTGTTGATCGGCCTGTCGAATCGTTGGTTGTTTTCACGATAACCGGGGCTCAAATCCCAGAGTTGTTTCTTCGAATACCACGTGAGAGGCATTTCAAACAGGTACCCTGAATGGTTTTCTACGAAGCTGACCGTATGGTTGGAGCTCCCGATTTGAAAATCAGCCGATCGTTCTTGTTCATACACCACTTGGTTTCCCTGAAGCCGGAATTCTCTCATGACCACTTTTCCGTTTCTCAGAGAGGCCGAGTAATAAAAATCCCGCTTCGGGTCGTACACCGTTTTGCCAAACCTCATTGCTTTCGGAAGTTTTTCCGGATTGACAACGCCAAAACTCCGGCCCATCCCGGTTTGCATGAAGTCATTGTACGTGTCTTGATGACAGTCAGCGCAGACTTGGCTGCCGACGAATTGCCAGACGGCCACTTGAAGCTGCTCGCCTTCGTCAGTTTTTTTTTCACAAGCCAGGGCGGCAAAAGCAATGAGAACAAGAAACGTTCCCCGTATTCTAAGAGTCATAGAGCTATTCTTGACAGGAAGTGTAAAACCGATTAGAGTTGAGTGATTGGCATCGGGAATTTTAGCAAAAGAACATTGAAGTGTCAAAACGGTAATGGCTCCGACCCGCTATTGTGAAAACGCGTTTCTTGCATTTCCCTCCATTTCTCTCTACCTTGACCATGTTGTCAGTTCTTTCCGACCAAGAAAAATCAATACCTGGAGGTTGAAATGGCAGTTCGAGTAGGAATAAACGGTTTCGGCCGAATTGGGCGCAATGTCCTTCGCGCCGGCTTCAATGACCAAGGAATAGAATTCGTTGCCGTGAATGATATTACAGACACCAGGACGCTTGGCCACTTGCTTAAATTCGATTCAGTTTTCGGGAGTTTTCCCGGCAAAGTCGAACTCAAAGATTCGACGTTGGTTGTGAACGGCAAATCGTTCAAGGTGTTTGCTGAAAAAGACCATACAAAGCTGCCCTGGAAGGACCTCGGCGTCGATATTGTCGTGGAGTCAACGGGACTCAAGCACTTCACGGATGGTGAAGCCGCCGGCGACCATATCAAGCAAGGCGCCAGGAAAGTCATACTCAGCGCACCCGCAAAGAAGCCGGATGTCACGATTTGCCTCGGCGTCAATGACAAGATGTATGACCCCGCAAAGCATCACATCATCTCCAACGCCTCCTGCACGACCAATTGCCTCGCGCCGATGGTCAAAGTGCTGCATGACAGCTTCAAGGTCAAGCGCGGTTTGATGAATACGATTCACTCGTACACGAACGACCAGCGTATTCTCGACCTTCCTCACAGTGATTTGCGTCGTGCCCGCGCCGCAGCCATCAATATCATTCCGACCACAACCGGAGCCGCCAAAACGGTCGGCAAAGTGATTCCAGAGCTTGCGGGAAAACTGGACGGGGTCTCGTTGCGTGTTCCCACGCCGAACGGCTCCATAACGGATTTCACTGCCGAACTGGAAAGAGACGTCACGAAAGAAGAGCTCAATGCAGCATTCAAGAAGGCGGCGGAGTCGAACCTGAAGGGGATCCTCGAATACAGTGAGGATGACCTCGTGTTGCGGGACATTGTGGGCAATCCGCATTCCTGCATCGTCGACTCGAAACTGACCATGTCGATGGGGAACCTGATAAAAGTGTTCGGCTGGTACGACAACGAGTGGGGCTACTCGAACCGGGTCGTTGAACTCGTGAAGAAAATAGCCTCGATGTTCAATTAATCAAGGACTTACATTTCAGACCATAACACGGGCTGAGGACGACGCTGTCACAGCCCGTTTTTATTCTACGACCATGAAAACCCTGACGATCAATGACCTCGAACTCAAGGGGAAATGCGCCCTCGTTCGAGTTGACTTCAACGTCCCGCTGGACGAGCATCAGATGATCACGGATGATACCCGTATCGTGGAATCCTTGCCGACCATCAAGAAAATACTGACCGACGGGGGCCGGGCCATCCTCATGAGTCATCTGGGCAGGCCCAAAGGAAAAGCGACGCCCGAATTCAGCCTGAAGCCCGTTGCTGAGCATCTCTCCAAACTTCTCGGCAAACAAGTGAAGCTCGCGCCCGACTGCATCGGTCCCGAAGTGGCCAAGATGGTTGGCGAACTCAAAGACGGAGATTGTTTGCTGCTGGAGAATCTCCGATTTCACAAGGAAGAAGAGACGAACGACACCGAGTTTTCAAAACAGCTTGCGGGCTTTGGCGACCTGTATATTAATGACGCGTTTGGCACTGCTCATCGCGCTCATGCATCTACGGAAGGCGTCACAAAATTCTTCAAGCAGAGCGCCGCTGGCTATTTGATGCAAAAGGAGTTAGAATATCTCGGCAAGGCTGTTGGTAATGCTGCCCGGCCGTATGTAGCAATCCTGGGCGGAGCAAAAATTTCCGGAAAAATCGACGTTATCCAGAACCTGATGAGCAAAGTAGACGCTCTCCTGGTTGGCGGGGGGATGATGTTCACGTTTTACAAAGCCCAAAAACTTGAAATTGGCAATTCGCTGTTGGAAGAAGACAAAGTGGAACTGGCGGGAAGGATCCTTGCTGAGGCCCGGCAGAAAAACGTCAGGTTGATGCTTCCGATCGATTGCGTTGTTGCGAACAAATTCGATAACAACGCTACGACGAAGGTTGTGAATGTCCGGGAAATTCCGCCGGGGTGGCAGGGGATGGACATCGGTCCTGAGAGCGCGAAAGCATTTGCCTCTGAGATCTCCAAAGCGAAGACTGTCGTGTGGAATGGGCCGATGGGCGTGTTCGAGATGGGACGTTTTGCATACGGAACGAACACTGTGGCCCAGGCGTTAGCAGATGCAACGAAAAAAGGCGCAACGACAATTGTCGGAGGCGGCGATTCGGTAGCGGCTCTTGCAAATGTGGGGCTCCAAAAGGCTGTTTCACACGTCTCCACCGGTGGCGGGGCTGCCTTGGAATTTCTGGAAGGCAAAACTCTTCCCGGTGTGGCAGCTCTGACTCGAAAAACGTGAAGAGAAATTGTGCAACCTTCAATCTCCAATTTACAATCCTAAATTTACAATCCTAAATTTACAATCATAGCTCATGTCCGGGAATTACTATAAACCATCGGGGTTTGGAGGGTTCTCTTTTTTCCCCCCGGTGATCAAGGCGCTCATGATCGTCAACGCAGCGGTCTTTGTGTTCACGTCGCCGTCCTTGTTCGGCCAATTCATGATCGACGGTTTTCCACTTGGAGGATGGTATCTCCAATACCTGGCTCTCATGCCGCTCGAATCGGGGAATTTCTATCCCTGGCAGCTCGTGACGTACCAGTTTATGCACGCTGATTTCATGCATCTCCTTTTCAACATGTTCTTCGGCCTTTGGATGTTCGGAATGGAAGTGGAACACACGTGGGGCACACGGAAATTTCTGACTTTTTACCTCACATGCGGAGTTGTTGCCGGCCTGTGTCAGCTTTTTCTCGCTCCCATCTTTGAACCATCGCTTGCACCCACCGTTGGCGCTTCGGGGGCCGTGTTCGGCGTGCTGGTTGCTTTTGCCATGTTGTTCCCCGACCGATACATTTATATCTATTTTCTCATCCCCGTCAAGACAAAATACTTCGTCATGTTTCTGATTGTCCTGGGGGTGATGTCCATCGGAGGAGGGGGAGCCGTTGCCAACCTTGCTCATCTGGGCGGAGCTCTCGCAGGCTATATCTTTATCATGTACGATTTGCGAAAGATTCCATTACACGACGTCATACAGGAAATGCGGGGGTCTTTTAACAAATACTCAAGTCGGGGGAGCTCTCATCACACTGAGCAGGATATTCATGACTCGAAGGTTATCAACTTCTCAGAGAGAAAAACTGACCCCGCGGAGGAACACCAGCGAAAAATCGACGAGATTCTCGATAAAATCAGCCGGAGCGGGTACCAGAGTCTTTCAGAGGATGAGAAGAAGGTCCTCTTTGAAGCAAGCAAGAAGTTGAATTGAGTCCAACTGAAGCGTACATTTAGCCCCACATGGACACGTATCCGGAAATAGAAATAAGCCCGCAGCCTCATCAGACTTACAAGGTTGGGCAGCGCAGGAAAACCCGGCAGGTCGTGGTCGGCGGAGTGAAAATCGGCGGCGATGCCCCGATTTCCGTGCAGACCATGACGAAAACCAAGACGGACGACATCAAAGGAACCGTCGGGCAAGTGGTCGCCGCGGCCGAAGCCGGATGCGATATCGTCCGGATAACGGTGAATGACAAGGAAGCGGCTGAGTCGATGAAAGAAATCGTCCGCCAATCACCGCTCCCGATCGTTGCTGACATTCACTTCAATCATGTGTTCGCCCTGAAAGCGATCGAAGCCGGTGTCGCAAAAGTCAGGATTAACCCCGGCAATATCGGTTCGAAAGACCGCATCCGCCAGGTTCTGACAGCGGCGAAAGACAAAGGCATCCCAATTCGGATCGGCGTAAATTCGGGTTCGCTCGAAGAGGATATCCTGGAGAAACACGGCTATCCGACTCCCGAAGCATTGTACGAGAGCGCCATGCGTCATGTGGGCATCTGCCACGAGTTTGGGTTCAACGATATTGTGATTTCTGTGAAGTCAACAGACGTGAAGCTCATGATCGAAGCCTACAGGCTCGTCGCCCAACGCACGGACATCCCACTGCATCTTGGCGTCACGGAGGCTGGGACGGCGCGTGTCGGCACGATCAAATCTTCGGTTGGAATCGGTACATTACTCGCAGAAGGGATCGGCGATACCATTCGCGTATCCCTCACCGACGACCCCGTGAAAGAAGTTGAAGTCGGAAAAGAAATTTTGCGGTCGCTCAGCCTGGCTTCACGGAACATCGAGCTGATTGCATGTCCTACCTGCGGCCGCCTCGAAGTTGACTTGTTTGGTATCATGGGCCAGCTGGAAGAAAAACTTGCGGGAGTCAAAAAGTCAGTGAAGATTGCCGTGCTGGGCTGCGTTGTGAACGGGCCGGGCGAGGCGAGCGAGGCAGACATCGGCATTGCTGCAGGCAAAGGTGTCGCGCTTCTCTACAGGAAAGGTGAGCTGATCAAACGCGTGAAAGAAAGTGAAATCGTGAGCACCGTGCTGGAAGAAGTGGAGCGGTTCCAGCCGGAATCGTGAGACTGCCGTTGCGTACAGAAAAAAGCCGGACATGTTGTCCGGCTTTTTTTTTATCCCCGCAAAGCGTACAGACTTACCAGATCACAACCCGCTCCTGCCGCAACATAGCTCCGCCGTCGCAACCGAAGGCATCCTGGAATTCCTTCATATTGGAAAGAGGGCCGTTTGTCCGGAACCGTGCCGGCGAGTGTGGATCTGTCCTCACCTGAAGGCGCAAGGCTTCGGGAGTGCTGTTCCGCCGCCAGATCTGAGCCCATGCGAGTAAGAACCGCTGCTCCGGCGTAAACCCGTCGATCTTCGTGTGTGGTTTTCCTTTCAGCGAATTTTGGAGAGCAGTATGAGCGATTGAAAGCCCTCCGAGGTCTCCAATATTCTCTCCTAAAGTCAATTTGCCGTTCACGTGCAAGGAATCGATTGCAACATATCCGTCAAACTGTTTCACCATAAGCCCGGTTCTCTCTTCAAATTTTTTCTTGGTTCCTTCCGACCACCAGTTCTTCAGATTTCCATCGGCGTCGAACTTGCTCCCCTGGTCGTCGAAACCATGCGAGATTTCATGTCCGATGACTGCACCCATCCCGCCGTAATTCACGGCATCATCGGCTTCAGGGTCAAAAAATGGCGGCTGAAGAATTCCTGCGGGAAACGTAATTTCATTCCTTGTCGGACTATAGGAAGCATTCACTGTTGGTGTTGTGAAGCCCCATTCCAGGCGGTCAACGGGCTTTCCGATTCTGGACACATTATACCGGAAGTTAAAAGCAGCAGCCCGGCGAACGTTTTCAAAAAACGAATCCCGGTTGATGTCGAGGCTTGAATAATCGCGCCATTTGTCCGGATATCCGATTTTCACGCCGAAGGTCGAGAGCTTCTTATGCGCCGCAGCTTTTGTCTCCGCGTCCATCCAATCACGCGAATCGAGATGCTCCTTCATCGCTGTGATAAGGTTGTTCACCATCTCTTTCGCTCTTGCCTTGGCCGAAGGAGGGAACGCTCTCTCGACGTACAACTGGCCAATGATTTCTCCGAGCAGGCTGTTCATGATCGAGTTAATTCGTTTCCAGCGCGGCTGGAGCTCTTTTGCACCGGTCAGGATCATTCCGTTGAACCGAAAATTTTCGGTGACAAACGGCGTGCTTAGGATATTCGCGCTTCCGCTGATCACACGCCAACGCAAGTTTGCCTTCCAATCAGCAAGGGG
>JANOGR010000170.1:0-19725 GCA_031406095.1 Ignavibacteriales bacterium | reverse complement strand
GACGACTATTGGAAAATACAGTGGAAATCCATAATTAGGAACTACGAGGTTGCGCGAACTAGTTATCCCCGCTAAAAACGACAGGAGTTTACGATGAGTTTCAATCCTGTTCCTTTTAGATACACTCCGTCAAAAATACTGAAGCCATCTCTTCAAATCGAGGGATGGCTTTTTTGTTTCCACCTTTCATGATGGCAGCCATGGCAATACATATTTAAACCTTCGAAAGGTTTTCGATTTCCTTCATCTGATTCAGCAATTCCTGGTGTCTTACGATGAACGGCATCTTATCCGCTCCCCGCTGAGTCGCATCTTTTAACATCCGCTGGTTTTCTTCAATCTCTTTCTTCAGGGTCTGTTTCTTCAAAAGCGCGATGGCGTCTTTTGCTATGTGCATGGAATCCGGTTCATCGATTTCTTTTTCGGTCCATCGCTTGCTCAGTTCATACTTGCTCAAAGAAATGTCGGTGATAAAACCCTTGAGTTCTTCATCGTTCAACTCGTTCAGGATTGCCTGAGCGTGGATTTCGCCGACGTCGCGCCAGTGAGAGAACAGGACGCCTGCGAGATTTATGGTCTTTGGGTCTGTAAACTGGACAACGGCGATGTTTTTAACAATAAACTCCACGACATCAGTCCGGCCCTCCAGCAGAAGCTTGATAAGATCGCGTTCCGCCGGCGGAACACCCCCGCTCTTCAGCGTTGTCACGTCGGAGATCTCTGCGCCGTACATCGGAACCTTCTGCGCGCCGGGAATATCCCGACGTCCTGAACCTGCTTTTCCAGTCCATCGCTCGAGCTCGCGGTATAACACACTCTCGTAGATATCGTATTTCTCTGAAACTTCCTTGACGTAGAAATTGCGTTTCAACTCATCCTTCATCTTGGCAATCGACTGCACGATGGACCGGACCGCCTGCGCCTTCCCTTCTGCCGTCATAAAAGCCCCCGATTTCTTGAACTGTCTCGCCTTGAAATCGATAAACGAAACAGCCTCATCGGCTTTTTTCCTGAACTCTTTCGCTCCTGCCTTCCGCACGTATGAATCGGGATCCTCACCCTCGGGCAACTCTATCACCCGCACATCGAAATCCTGTTCGAGTGCAAGGTCGACGCCACGCTCGGTGGCGGTTGAACCCGCTGAATCGGCATCGTAGACAAGCGTGAGCTTCTTTGAATACCGTCCAAGAAGCTGGAGTTGCTCCTCTGTCAAAGCCGTCCCGCTCGAAGCAACCACGTTCTGCACTCCCGCCTGAAAAAGGGAAATGAGGTCGGCATAGCCCTCCACCATAAAAGCGTTGTCTTCGCCGCGAATGGAGTCTTTTGAATGGAAGAGCCCGTACAGAACGCGGCTTTTGTTGTATACCGGCGTTTCGGGAGAATTGATGTATTTCCCGAGCGGGTCGTCATCACGCATCTTCCGGGCGCCGAATGCGATCACCCGCCCTGCACTTGAGAAAATCGGAAACATGGCCCGGCCGCGGAAGTAATCGTAGTGGGAACCGTCCTCGCGTTTTCGAAGCAGGCCTGCCCCCAGAAGGTGCTCGATTTTTAGGCTCTCCTCTGTCGCTCGCCGCACAAGCCCATCCCAACCGTTCAGCGAATAGCCAAGGCCAAAATTCCGGATTGTGTCATCCGCGAAGCCGCGTGAATGGAAGTACTCCAATGCAGACCTGCCTTCGTCCGTTTTCGTGAGGTTGTTGTAGAAATGAAGCCCGGCAAACCTGCAAACGGCGTACAGAGCCTCGGTTTCAGTCTGTTTTTCGGGCGAGGTTTCGGAGGGAAGTGTGATTCCCGCGCGTTCAGCCAACGCCCGAACAGCCTCGATGAAGGATACTTTTTCGAATTCCATAACAAACGTAAACACGTTGCCGCCTTTGTGGCAACCGAAACAGTGGTACATCTGCTTTTCAGAGCTTACGGTGAAGGAAGGCGTCTTTTCCTGGTGAAAAGGACACAAACCGAGGAAATTCTTCCCCCGTTTTTTGAGGCGGACGTGAGAGGAAATGACATCGACGATGTCGGATGCTGAGCGGACTTCATCGATTTTGTCGTCAGGAATTCGCATACGGGAAGAAATGTAGAGAAAGAAACCTCAACAAAAAAGCCCCTCCATGCATGGCACGAAGGGGCCTTCTTTGATTTCTGAATCTATCTTAATACATGTCGCCCATGCCGCCGCCCGGTGGCATCATAGACGCCTTCTCCTCTTTCGGCTTCTCCACGATCGTTGCCTCTGTCGTTAAGAGCAAACCGGCCACGCTTGCTGCATTCTCCAGCGCCACACGAGCCACCTTCGTCGGGTCGATGACTCCCGCCCCGATCAGGTTTTCATATTTCTCTGTCTGAGCGTTGAAGCCGTAGTCGTCTTTGCCTTCTTTGACTTTGTTCACGACCACCGAGCCCTCAAACCCTGCGTTCTGAACAATCCAACGAATCGGCTCTTCGACAGCCCGGCGGATAATTTCGATGCCGATCTTCTGGTCATCGTTCTCCGTTTTGATTCCGTCGAGCTTCTTCAGGCAGCGCAAGTAAGCTACTCCGCCACCAGCAACGATACCCTCTTCGACAGCCGCCCGGGTTGCATGTAAAGCGTCTTCCACACGAGCCTTCTTCTCCTTCATTTCGACTTCTGTCGAAGCCCCGATTTTCAAGACAGCGACGCCACCGGAGAGCTTCGCAAGTCGTTCCTGCAGCTTCTCTTTGTCGTAATCTGAAGTGGTCTTATCAATCTGTTGCTTGATTTCGTTGATCCGCTTCTTGATATCGTCTTTCTTGCCCGCACCTTCGACAATGGTCGTGTTGTCTTTGTCGATGGTAACCCTTTTCGCCGTGCCCATGTAAGACAACTGAGCGTTATCCAGCTTGAAGCCCTTCTCTTCCGAAATTACCGTGCCGCCCGTAAGAACTCCGATATCCTCGAGCATGGCCTTTCTGCGGTCGCCAAATCCCGGAGCTTTCACCGCACAAATGCGCAAAGTACCGCGCAATTTGTTGACCACAAGCGTAGCGAGTGCTTCGCCTTCGACTTCCTCTGCGATAATGAGAGCTGAGCGGCTCGATTGTGCCACTTTCTCCAGAATCGGGAGCAAATCCTTCATCGCACTGATTTTTTTGTCATGGATAAGGATGTACGGATCCTCAAGCACGGTTTCCATCGTCTCTGCGTCTGTCACGAAATAAGGGGACAGATAGCCGCGGTCAAATTGCATACCCTCGACCACGTCGAGTTTCGTCTCGATCTCCTTGCCGTCCTCGACCGTGATGACGCCATCTTTGCCGACCTTGTCCATTGCGCTGGCAATGAGGTCGCCGATCGTCCTGTCGTTGTTGGCGGAAATAGTGCCAACCTGGGCGATCTTTTCCTTGTCGTCGCCCACCTTCCTGCTGATCTCTTTCAAACCTTCGACAACTGCTTTGACAGCAAGGTCGATGCCCCTTTTCAAATCCATCGGATTGGCGCCGGCCGTTACGTTCTTGAGCCCCTCACGTACAATGGCCTGAGCAAGAACCGTAGCGGTTGTCGTACCATCGCCTGCGACGTCGGATGTTTTGGAGGCAACTTCACGCACCATCTGGGCACCCATGTTTTCAATGGGGTCTTCCAGCTCGATTTCTTTCGCAACCGTGACACCATCTTTGGTCACTGTGGGCGCACCGAATTTCTTATCAATGACAACATTGCGGCCCTTGGGTCCGAGCGTCACTTTCACCGCATCGGCAAGCCGGTCGACGCCTCTCTTCAAGGCCGCCCGTGCATCGGAACTAAAATGAATCATTTTGGCAGACATTTCTTGGTTTCTCCTTTTTTACTTTGGCATGATTGCAAAAATGTCGCTTTCACGCATGATCAACAGCTCTTCACCGTCAAGCGTGACTTCTGTTCCGGAATACTTGCCGTACAGAATCTTGTCTCCGGTCTTCACTTCCATCGTGATGACCTTTCCGTCTTCCACCCGGCCTGGTCCGACAGCGACAACCTCTCCCCACACCGGCTTTTCTTTCGCCGTGTCAGGAACAATGATGCCGCCCTTCGTTTTTTCCTCTGCCGGCGCGGGCTTCACAACCACACGATCAGCTAGGGGTTTTATTTTCATGGATAGAATCTCCTTTTAAGATGTTGATTTTAAATAACTTAGAGGATTAAGAAACTTGGCACTCTACAATTCTGAGTGCTAATAATATACTACGTTGGGAGGACTTTGTCAAGTGAGAAAAAAATGACTGAAATTGGAGCTCAGACTGCTTTTCCTGAGACGACCAGGACATATTCCCCGCGAACAGGTTTTGAGGATATTTCCTTTAAGACAGCGGAGACACTTCCCCGGCTGACTTCCTCAAACTTTTTTGTCATTTCGCGGGCGACCACGACTTTGCGGTCTCCCCATATCGAGAGAATCTCAGAAAGCGTCTTTATGACTCGGTGAGGTGATTCGTAGAGGACTATTGTTCTATCTTCGGACTTGAGTGATTCCAATTTCGTTTTTCGCCCTTTTTTCTGGGGCAGAAACCCTTCGAACAGAAACCTGTCCATCGGAAGACCGCTCAAGATCAGAGCAGAAAGAAACGCTGTTGCTCCCGGAATGGGCACGACGGGAATGTTCTGAACTATTGCCTGACTGATGAGAAGATATGCCGGATCGGATATGCCCGGAGTTCCTGCGTCGGATACCAAGCCTACAGACTGGCCGGAGAGGAGTTTTTCGATAATCTGAGGTGCACGGTATTTCTCATTTCGACTGAAATAGCTCAATGCCGATTTTTTGATGCCGTAACGGTCGAGCAAGATTTTCGTTGTGCGTGTATCTTCTGCGGCAATCAAATCAACCGTGGAGAGAACCTTGACTGCGCGGGATGAGATGTCTTCGAGATTCCCGATGGGGGTTGCTATGATGTAAAGCGTGCCGACGTGGTCGTTGAATCGCATGGAGTTCAGTCAGCTAAGCAATCCTTCCGAAGGACTTGGTTTGTTCCTCGAAACCTTCGGAAGGACTAGATACCCCAGTCGCGGACATACCGGAAGTCCACGTTGAGCGTGCGGTAGGAGACTTTTGCAATGACGGGCGGGCGGCGCTTGAACTGGTTTTTCCGAAGAAGCTGGCGAACTTTCCGAATGAATTCCGCAGAGAACCCGAGTTGCACGAGCTCTTCATCAGAGCGGCGTTCGTCCACCATTTGAAACAACAATTGATCCACATCCCGGTAACTGAAGCCAAGCTCTCCCTCATCCGTTTGGCCTTTCCACAAATCCGCGGTCGGTTTCTTGTCGATAACGGACTGTGGTACGCCGAGAGCGCCTGCGATCTGCCACACTTGTGTCTTGTACAGGTCGCCTATCGGATTGATCGCGCACGCAATGTCGCCGTGCTGGGTTCCATACCCTAGCATGAGCTCTGTTTTATTGCTTGTCCCGACGACGAGCGCTTTCTCTCTGGCAGAAATATCATAGAGAACAATCATGCGCATCCGCGCCATCACATTACCGCGCCTCACGTTGTCAACCACCTTGTGTTTCTCGCAATAGGCATCCACCATCGGCGAGATGTCAGCTGTTTCTGATGGAATGCCCAGTTCCCGAACAACGACTTCGCCATCCTGCATACTCTGGGGGTCGCTTGTTCGATGCGGCATGATGACCGCAAGCGTGTTCTTCTTCCCCAGAGCCTTTGCCGTCAGGCTGGCTGTGAGAGCGGAATCGACACCGCCGGACACGCCGATAACCCCTTTGCTGAACCCTACGTTGTGCGTTTCATCTTTGATGAATTGCACGAGGAGGTTTATGACCGTATCGGCGTTGAGCTTGAGGGCTTCCTTATGGTCTACTCGAGATGTTTCCATTTCGTTCTCAAGGCAACCTTCCGAAGGTTTGATTGATTCCTGTGGAACCTTCGGAAGGTTTCTCTTGCCCGGTTATTCTCCGTTCGACATCTCTTTCAGCGCTTTTCGAATGATGCTGAAGCCCTCATCGACTTCCTCTTTTTTGAGGTTCAGCGGCGGGCGGAAACGGATAGAATGATCTCCGCAACCGATCAGGATGAGGCCTGCTTCATAAGCCTTTTGCTTCAACAAATCCCGGCTTTGGGAAGATTCGAGGTCGACTGCGCAAAACAATCCGATCCCTCTGGCGTTGTAAGCAAGGTTCGGAAATTCCTTCGCGACTGCGTGCAGCTGTTTCAGCAGGTGATCCCCCACAACTCTCGCATTGTCTACGAGCTTCTCCTCCTCGATAATTTCGAGGATTTTCGTAAACCTGACCATGTCGACCAGGTTGCCGCCGAATGTCGAATTGATCCTGCTCGGCTTATGGAACACGTTCTCAAGCACATCGTCAATCCGTGTACTGCACATGAACCCGCAGATTTGGGTTTTCTTTCCGAAGGTCACCATATCCGGAACAACGAAATGCTCGTAAGCCCAGAATTTGCCGGTTATTCCCACGCCCGTCTGTACTTCGTCGAAAATCAGCAGAATTTCTTCCTCGTCGCAGATGGTCCTGAGTTGCTGCAGAAATTCCTTGCGGAAGTGGTTATCTCCGCCTTCTCCCTGTATCGGCTCAATGATGAGGGCTGCGATGTCGTCGGGGTTATTGAGTATTGCCCGTTTGATCTGCTCGAGGGCAAGCGCTTCTTCCTTTTGCACCCGCTCCGTGTTGGCTTCGTTTAGCGGAAAAGAGATCGCCGGGTTGTGCACACGCGGCCATCGGAACTTCGGGTAATAGTTTGTTTTGACCGGATCCGTGTTCGTTAGCGAGAGCGTGTATCCGGTCCGGCCGTGAAAAGCCCGTCGGAAATGGATGACCTGCCGGCCCCGTTCCTCTGTGTAACCCTTTACGAAGTTCTTTCGGACCTTCCAGTCGAACGCGGTTTTGATGGCGTTTTCGTTGGCGAGGGCACCACCGTCTACGAAAAACAGGTATTGGAAATCGGGTGGCAACGCGATGCGAGTGAAAGTCTCCACGAATTCTGCCATCTCCACAGTGTACGCATCTGAATTTGACGGTTTGTTGACAGCTGTCCGGCCAAGTTTATCGATGAACTCAGGGGTCACCATTTTCGGATGGTTGATCCCGATAGAGCCGGAGGCAAAGAACGTGAAGAAATCGAGATACCGTTTGTTGTATCGTGAGTCGTACAAGTACGATCCTTGACTCTTGCGCAAATCAACGACGAGGTCGAATCCATCCACGAGCATATGCCTCGAGAGCGCGGAATGCACTTCTGTCGGAAGGATGATGACGGAGTTTTTTGTCGTAGGCCTCGAGAGCGAGACCGGAAGCTGCTTCTCATCCGATCCGTTTGATTTGGACTTCGACACTTCGGAAATCAACTTTGTTTTCTGAGACATAAAGCACCTTGAGAAAAAGTTTTGGGAGTTATGAGTTCGGGGACGAGGCTGAACTCAGAAGAACTCCTGGTGCTCGTAGAGGGAAGTGATATATGGTCGGCCCTGCATGTGAACCTCAATAATTGATGTTACGCAAAACTGGCATGTCACCCTTTCAGGGTTTCTTGTCGTTGGCATTGAGTTGGTCGGGGTGCTGCCCCGACCTGAAGTATATGACCCTTTCAGGGTCTATTGTGCGTATTTCCACGAAGTGGATACATATTACAACCGAAGGGCAACGCCCTCGGAAACGATAAATCAAGAATCCATCTTGCCCTGAAAGGGCTACATATCTTCCTGTGCGTAACATCAGTCAATAATTGTCGATTTGCGCCCGCTGCAGCTTGCCGCTGTAATCGACGTACACCGTTTTCCACTCCGTGAAGAAATCGTACACTGTCCAGCCGCCCTCGCGATGTCCATTACCCGTCTGCTTCACACCGCCGAAGGGCAGGTGCGCCTCCGCTCCAATCGTGGAAGCGTTAATATAGGTAATTCCGGCCTTGATATCCCGCATGGCTGCAAAGGCTTTGTTCACGTCTCTTGTGTACACAGAGGAAGACAGGCCATAAATCGTGTTGTTCAGAGTCTGGATGGCATCTTCCAGAGATTTTGCTTTGAGCACGGACAACACGGGTCCGAAAATCTCTTCTTTGGCAATCCGCATGGTGGGAGTGACATCTCCGAAAATCGTCGGCTCGTGAAACCATCCTTTGCTCAAGCCGTTGCCTTTGGCCACCGCTCCTCCCGCGACAAGTTTTGCGCCTTCTTTCAAGCCGATTTCCACGTAACTCTGAACGGTGCTGCGCTGGCTTTCGTTGACACAAGGGCCGACATCAGTCCCTTCCTTCAATCCATCACCAAGCCTGAGCTTCTTCGTCCGGTCGACAAGCATCGACATGAATTTGTCATAAACCTTTTCGTGGACAATAAGTCGGCTGGTTGCGGTGCAGCGCTGACCCGTTGTACCAAATGCGCCCCACAGCACCCCGTCAAGAGCAAGGTCAAGGTCGGCATCGTCCATCACGATCTGAGCGTTTTTTCCACCAAGCTCGAGCGAAACTCGCTTAAGCGTTTCAGAGGCATCTCTGGAAATCTGTTTGCCGACCAAGGTTGAGCCCGTGAAGGAAATCAAGTCGACGTCAGGATGTGAGACAATGGCTGTTCCCACCTCACCGCCACCGCCGTGCACGATATTCACAACTCCCTCCGGTATCCCGCCTTCCATCATAATTTCCACGAGCGTCGTCGCGGTCTTTGGAGTATCCTGAGCCGGCTTGAACACGACTGTATTTCCTGAAAGCACAGCTGGAAATATTTTCCACGTCGGAATCGCCATGGGGAAGTTCCATGGTGTAATGACGCCGGCCACACCGATAGGCACCCGCATGGCCATTGCGAACTTGTTGGGCAACTCAGAGGGAACAGTGCGTCCAAACAGCCTGCGGCCTTCGCCGGCAGCATAGTAAGCTGTATCAATGCCTTCCTGCACATCGCCGCGAGTCTCGGCGAGCACCTTGCCCATTTCACGAGTCATCTCGCGCGCCAGGTCTTCCTTACGCTTCGCCATCAAGTCACCGATTTTCCGCATGACGTCGGAGCGGGCAGGAGCGGGAACGAGGCGCCATTTCTCGAAGGCGGCGCGGGCGGCTTTGACGGCCTCGTCAACATCTTCTTTGCCCGACTTGGGGAAGGTTCCGATCACTTCCTCCCAATTCGCCGGATTCCGGTTCTCAAACACTCTGCCGGACTTCGCATCCGCCCATTTACCGTTTATAAAGTTCTGGAATTTCTGAGGCATAACACTACTCCTGTTTCTTTATCTCTAATTGCTTTCGAATCAATGCACAGAGCGAATCTGGTATTTCTGAATGTCGCGGAACCGGAGCGCTCTTCCTTGATTTCGGATTATGGTAAATGTCATGGTTCGAACCATGACGTTTGAGGAAACAGTCATGCGTTCCAATTCTTTGATAAGATCTCGTCTCTTCAAACGGCGATACCCAGAACCTTCGTTTTGATTGAGGTTTTGGGCCTATCGCTTTTTATATCCTCTGTCATCAACTTGTATACCTCGCGTATATTCTTCTCTAACTCACCAATGGTCTTTCCTTGGCTGAACACCCCTGGGACTTCACGGAGTTTCCCTACATACCATTTTCCATCTTTCCAGTATTCCAGCGTGAAACTGTGTTTCATATTCCCCTCCGTCAGTTCAATCCAACTTTGTTGAAAATATAGTCCACCTGTTTCAGACTTCGTTTTGCATCAAACAACTCATCGAGCTCTTTTTCAGACAAGGTTTTGTTGACCTCTTCCGATGACATGAGAAGAGTTTTGAAATCCTTGCCGTTTTGCCAAACTGTCATCGCTTTTTCCTGTACCAGTCGATAAGCATCCTCGCGCTTCATGCCTTTCTTTGTCAACGCAAGAAGGACTTCCTGTGAAAAAATGAGACCCTGAGTTGCATCCAAGTTTTCCTGCATGTGGTCAGGGTACACAGCGAGATTCTCGACTACTCTTGTGAATTCCGCAATCATATAGTCAAGCAGGATACAGCTATCGGGAATTGTGACCCGCTCGACCGATGAATGCGTGATATCCCGCTCATGCCATAAAGCCACATTTTCCATGGCGGCGACAGCATTCCCCCGGAGAACACGCGACAACCCCGCAATTCGTTCGCACGTAATGGGGTTTCGCTTGTGGGGCATGGCCGAAGAGCCTTTCTGCCCCTTTGTAAACTGTTCTTCCACTTCCAGCACCTCGGTTTTCTGCAGGTGACGGATTTCTGTGGCAAACTTTTCCAGTGAGCACCCACACACTGCAAGGGTGTTCATGAACTCTGCGTGACGGTCGCGTTGCACTACCTGCGTCGAGATCGAATCCGGTTGAAGTCCGAGCTTTTCGCACACATGCTTTTCCACCGACGGGTCGATATGCTGGTACGTACCCACCGCTCCCGATACTTTTCCAACAGAGACAGATTTCAAGGCAGCCTGAAGCCTCTCAATATTTCTTTGTGTTTCGGCATACCAGAGCGCAAGTTTCAGCCCAAACGTCGTTGGCTCGGCGTGTATACCATGCGTACGGCCGATCATCACGGTGTGCTTGAACTCCTTCGCACGCTTTGCCAGAATGTTCTTCAGGCCTTCCAATCCGCGCAGAATAAGCTCCGCAGACTGCTTCATCTGAACCGCCAGCGAAGTGTCCAGGACGTCTGACGAGGTCATTCCCAGATGGATAAACCGCGAATCTGCGCCAACATATTCTCCGACGTTTGTGAGAAACGCGATGACATCGTGCTTCACTTCTTTCTCGATATCAAGAATTCGGTCAACATCGAACTTCGCCTTCGAGCGAATCGTTTCAACGGCCTGCGGCGGTACGAGCCCGAGCTTTGCTTGAGCCTCGCATGCAAGAATCTCGATTTCAAGCCAGATGCGGAACTTGTTCTGGTCTTCCCAGATTCTTCCCATTTCCGGCCGTGTGTAGCGTGGGATCATCGTATCACTCAGGACGGCTGTTTTTCCAGCCTCAATTGGATGTTCAATGTTTTCTTCTCGCGATAAAGCCTGATGTTCAACACATCGCCTGCGTTGGCATCGACGAGCACAGAGTTGAAGTCTTCTTCCGAGTTGACTTTTTCTTTGTTCACTTCAACGAGAATATCGCCGACTTTCAGTCCTGCTTTGTCAGCGGGACTTTTTGGCTGAATCTCGCTGATGATAATACCCTCGACCTGCCGCATGCCGAAATAGCGAGCAATGCGCACGTCCACTTGCTGAGCCTCGAAACCTGCCCAGACATCCCGAACAACTTTTCCTTTTCGTTTCAGCTCGGCAACGATCTTCTTGACTTTATTAATCGGAATGGCGAATCCATAGCCTACAAAGGTTGAACTTTGTCCTGCAGTATAAATCAATGTGTTGACTCCGACAACCTCGCCCTGGCTGTTCACAAGCGGGCCTCCGCTGTTGCCGCCGTTAATGGCCGCATCCGTTTCAATCATGTCTTTGTAATAATGCTGGCCGATTCTGCCGAGGTTCATTCCGAGCGAGCTGATGACACCAACGGTGACCGTCGGCTTGTCGTTGATTTCGAACATCCCGAAGGGGTTGCCGAACGCAATGGCCCATTCGCCGACGACAATGTCGTCTGAATTTCCAAGAGGGACGTACGGCAACTCAGTTCCTTCGACTTTCAGGAGTGTGACGTCTGTCGCCGCGTCGGTGCCAACGAGCTGAGCTTTGAGTCTTTTGCCGCCTGTCAGTGTCACTGTGATTTCCGATGCGTTGCCTGCGACATGGTCATTCGTGACGATGTAACCATCGGGCGAAATGAGGAAACCAGACCCGAGGCCTTTGACTTCCTGCGTGTAGGTGCGATCTCCGAAAAACTGGCGAAAGAACGGGTCGTCTCCAAAAAAGCGTGACAACGGGTCTCGGTATTGGCGCAATTCCGTGACGTTGATCCCTACGACCGCCGGACTCGTTTTCGCAACCGAACGCGTGATAGCGTTTTGCCTTGAATTGGAAATCTCATCCTGGTTTATCGAAGGTTTTTCCTGGTAAATAACTGCTGGAAATACCTTCTGAAATGCACCGTTCGCCTCTTTTGCCGGAGAGTCATTCCATCCGACATAATACCCAATTGCCGTGCCGACCATAAGAGGGACCAGCAGGACGATCATAACCTTCACATAAAGACGTGACATTGAATCCTCTCACGCAATAGTAGGTTTCAGAAAATTTTTCACAGCATCAAAATGACTCAACAAGAGAATCAGGCTTAGGGCAGCTGAATATTCAATATAGGGCAAGGGCTGCATGGAGCTCGTCATGAGCTGGCTTGCGAACACCTCCGGCGTCAAAAAAAGAATGATCGGCGTGAGAACAATCGAAAGAATATTTGCAAACAGAATATCTTTTCTGAGCAAATACACGAGAAACCATAACATGCACCAGACTGCCGTGTAACTCAAGCCTATGAGGAAGAGCCCCCCGCACGCCGTCGCCAGACCTCTTCCACCTTTGAAACGGAGCCACACCGGGTAATTGTGGCCAAGGACAGCGCCAAACAGCGCCAGCATTTGCAACGACACCATTTCCCCAGTCAAGCCGGCGACGAATACGGCCGCCAGGCCTTTGACACCGTCCAGAACCCCCACGAGGTAGCCAATCGATTTTGATCTCGTTACCGTGAAGGCATTGAACCCGCCTACGTTTCCGCTCCCCGACTGCCTGATATCAACACCTGCCGTGCGCCTGACGACAAGAAACGCCGTGGGGATTGAGCCGATGAGGTACCCTGCAAGCAGGTGAAGTACAGAAAGAACGAGCATGAAATTGAACCGTTTCTCAAGAAAATTACGGAAAAGGGACAGGGAAAGCAAGGTGGGGTTTTACCGTGAAACTGAGAGTTGAGAAGGTTTTGCAGACTTTCAGACAAAATTAGCCGTTTCTATCATTCTCCTTTCGCGTCGCGCGTCATAAGATCTTCCGTTGCTCTATGCGGGTCCTTTCCTTCGAAGAGCACCCGGTACACTTCACTTACGATGGGCATCTCAATCCCATGTTTGCCCGAAAGTTCATGGACCGATTGCGACGTCGCCACTCCTTCCGCCACCATCACCATTTCTGCCAAAACCTCTGCAACCTTACGTCCCTTCCCTATTTCCTCGCCCACGTGACGGTTGCGGCTGTGTCTGCTCATGCAGGTGACGATCAAATCTCCAATTCCGGATAGCCCGGCGAACGTGCGGGGTTGCGCTCCCATTTTTGCGCCCAGGCGAGTGATTTCATAGACGCCCCGCGTCATGATGGCTGCTTTTGTATTGTCCCCGAACCCGGCCCCGTCGCTGATACCAGCTCCCACAGCAATCACGTTTTTGATGGCTCCCCCGAGTTCCACCCCACGAAGGTCCTCATTCAGATAGACACGGAAATATCGTGTCATGAAGGCATCCTGGACAACCCTTGCCGTTTTCTCCTTGTATGCAGCAACCACAACGGCGGTCGGTACCTTACGGGACACTTCTACCGAAAGACTGGGTCCCGAGAGGATGGCGAGGTTTTCTCTCCGTTCATGCTTCAATACATCCTCGAGGACTTCAGACATCGTCATCATAGAGTTGTTTTCGATTCCCTTCGCCACATTGCAAATAATGGTGTGTTCCAAGTGGATGTGGGCGATTTTCTGGATGACCGATCGAAGAAACTGGGAGGGGACGGCGGCGACGATGAGCTCACGCTTTTGACAAGCAGCTTCGATGTCTGTCACGATGTTGAGTTGAGGGGGGAGGGGAATCCCGGGAAGGAAGGCCGTGTTCTCAAGCTTCTCCCTCATCGCCTCCGCCTGCTCCGGCTTGTAAGTCCACAGGTTGACGTCGTGCTTGTTTTCGAAAAGCACGAGCGCCAGGGTTGTTCCCCAACTGCCCGCACCGAGAACCGTGACTTTCATAGGAAATATTGGATGGAGGAAACCGGTCCTTCAGACAGCCCGCGAGGGCTTGACCTCTAGGCTTCAGCCGATTCGGTTTCCTTCGAAGGCTGGATTTTCGTGACTTTGTTCTCCGTCCCTTCGAGCAACCGTTTGATGTTCTTGCGGTGGGCGTACACCAATACGATGCATACCCCAATACTGAAAAATACAAGAGTATGATAGCTGTGAATCTGATCCGAGAGAATATTTTGACGGATGATGATCGAAGCAGGAAACGCAATTGCTGCCGCAATGGAACCGAGTGAAACGTATTTCCAGGCGAAAAACACGGCGAAGAACACGGCGACCGAGACGGCGAATTCTGTGGGGGCGATGCCGATGAGCATCCCCGACGCCGTCGCCATACCCTTGCCGCCTTTAAAACCCGCAAACACTGTCCAGATGTGTCCGCCGATAGCTGCTCCGCCACAAATCATTTGAATGACGGTAAAATCGTCGAACGGAGTCCGGTTGTAGAACGGGAGTGTCGGATCCCAGAACAACCTTGCAATCACCGTGGTGGCAAGAACTCCTTTGAGACAGTCAATCGTCGTCACAAACACACCGGACTTCCAGCCGAGAACGCGGAACACATTGGTTCCGCCGGCGTTACCGCTCCCCTTGGACCTGATATCAAACCCGTGTCTCCATTTCGAGAGCATGACGCTCGTCGGAATGGAGCCGGCGATGTAACTCAGCACGATGACGATGGCGAGATTTACCATCTTTTAGGTCCTTTCCATGAGAAGACGAAGGTCAAAATAGAGAGTTCAGCTCACAAAAGCAAGGCATCACGAATGCACACGTGATTTCCAGCGCTCAAGAATCAACGCACCCAGCTCCAGGTCTTCCTGGGTTGTAATCTTGATGTTATCATAACTTCCTTCAACAATTTTGACTTTTACGCCAAGTCGTTCGACGAGTGCAGCTTCATCCGTTGAATAGAATTTGTCTTTCCTCGCTTTTTCGAATGCTCGCCGCAAGAGCGAAGCTTTGAATGCCTGAGGTGTCTGAATAAGCCAGAGGGCCGAGCGGTCGAGCGTCTGGTCGAAGAACCCCCCGCCGTTCGAACGCCGAATCGTATCTTTCGGCTGAACGGCGAGCACTGCGGCTTCGTGTGCTTTGCATGCTTTAATCAGCTGGCTGATTTTTTTGGGCTGGACAA
This sequence comes from Ignavibacteriales bacterium, assembly GCA_031406095.1. Taxonomy (GTDB): domain Bacteria; phylum Bacteroidota; class Ignavibacteria; order UBA10030; family UBA10030; genus JANOGR01. Next base: position 4,694 of record JANOGR010000170.1, on the reverse strand, counting down.
ACGGTCTTACACCATCGTGCACAAGGACAATGTCGGAATCCTTCAACGGCAATCGACTCAACACACGGGAAACGGAATCCTGCCGCTTCTCCCCGCCGACGAGGACTTTACTCACTTTGTGCAGCCGGTATTGTGAGACGAGTGCCTCCATTTCCACGATGGCTGATTCCGGGACTGCTACAGCAACTTCGTCCACGTCCGGACAGAATTCGAATTGTCGCAGTGTGTGAATGATGACCGGTTTGCCTTGAAGCGGAAGGAATTGCTTCTTCACCGATCCGCCGAGACGCATGCCCGCCCCTGCGGCAGGAATAATAGCGAACACTTTGGGTCGGGATCGAGGCATGGTGATTAGTAAAGCAACATGGCATCGCCATAACTGTAAAAGCGAAAGCCTTCCTTGATACACCGTTTGTACGCACGCATCAGAAAATCGTGGCCCGCAAATGCACTCACCAGCATCAAAAGCGTCGATTCCGGCAAATGGAAATTCGTCACCAGCCTGTCTGTGACTTTGAAATCGTAAGGTGGAAAAATGAACTTGTCCGTCCACCCCCTGGCAGGCTTCACGTGGCCGTCTGCGGTAACGCTGGACTCGACGGCACGGCAGCTGCTCGTGCCCACAACAAAAACGTTATGCCTTGAATCGATCGTCTTGTTAATGATATTGGACGACTCTTCCGAAATTTCGAAATACTCCGAATCCATTTTGTGTTTCGTCAAGTCTTCCACCTCGACCGAACGGAACGAACCCAGTCCCACATGGAGGACAACCGGCGCAATCTTGACGCCTTTTGCATGAACCTTTTTCATCATTTGCCTGGTGAAATGCAATCCCGCCGTCGGCGCGGCGACTGCGCCCAGGACTCTTGCATACACGGTCTGGTAGGCGTCCTTGTCCCTCTGCGTCGCTTCGCGCTTGATGTAGTACGGCAGCGGGGTCTGGCCGATGCGTTCGATGATTTTGAAAAAATCGCCTTTGTGATTGAACCGGACCGTCCGACCGCGGGAGGTCGTGTTGTCGATGACCTCGCACCACAGTTTTCCGTCATCGAAAAAAATCTTGTTGCCAATCCGGACTTTTCTGGCCGGGTCGACGATGACGTCCCAGATATTCTCTTCGGCATTCAGCTCACGGAGGAGGAACACTTCAATCTTTGCGTTCGTTTTTTCCTTCTTTCCGAAGAGGCGGGCCTGGAAGACCTTGGTTTCGTTGATGACAAGGCAATCGCCCTTGTTCAGATACTCGAGCAAGTCAAAAAACTTGCGATCCACGATCGATTCGTCCGCCCGGTTCAGGACGATCATGCGTGCATGGTCGCGCGGATGAACCGGTTTCTTTGCTATCAGATTCCGGGGGAGCGGATAACGGAAATCAGTTAATTTCATATTTTGAGCCCTCGCTGTCCTTGAAGTTTCATTTTTGTATTTTTCTTCGTTTCGGTTTTGCACTATTTTTTGACAACGCCGCTTGCGCTGCAGCCAGTCTCGCGATGGGAACACGGAACGGCGAGCAGCTCACATAGTCCATTCCCACACGATGGCAAAACATGACACTCTCCGCATCTCCGCCGTGTTCGCCGCATATGCCGATCTTCAGCTTCGGCCGGGTCGCCCGCCCCCTTTCCACTCCGATCTTGATTAATTCGCCGATGCCGTCAAAGTCGATGGTTTGAAACGGATCGACCGGAAGCATCTTGGCAGTCAGGTAATCCGGCAGGAAAGTTCCGATGTCGTCGCGGCTGAACCCGAAACCCATCTGGGTCAGGTCGTTCGTGCCATAGCTGAAGAATTCAGCGGTCTCTGCCATCTTTCCAGCCTGGAGCGCTGCCCTCGGAATCTCGATCATCGTTCCGTACAGGTAGTCGAGTTTCTTGAGTCCGAATTTTGCACAGACTTCCTTGTACACCCGGTCGACTATTTCCTTTTGGTGATTCAACTCGTTCACCGTGCACGTCACCGGTATCATGATCTCGGGGTTTGCTTTTTTGTTTTCCTTGACGAGTTCTGCCGCAGCTTCCAGAATTGCCCGGACCTGCATCTCCGTGACTTCCGGATACGTGATTCCCAGCCGCACTCCCCGGTGGCCCAGCATCGGGTTGTTTTCCCGAAGGCTTTCAGCGCGCTTATGCAGCTCGCTCATGTTGACACCAAGTTCTGAAGCCAGCGCTGAGAGTTTCGCCTCATCGTGAGGGACAAACTCGTGCAGCGGGGGGTCGAGCAATCGAATCGTTACAGGCCTGCCATCCATCACCTCAAGAGTTGCTTTCATGTCGTTCTTCACAAACGGGAACAACTCATCAAGCGCTTTCCGCCGCTCCGCCACGGACTTGCTCATGATCATCTTTCGCAGCAGGAAAAGCGGCTTGTCGCTTCCTTCGCCGTAAAACATATGCTCTGTGCGGAATAATCCGATACCCTCAGCCCCGAATTTAATGGCCTGGGCTGCGTCTTTTGGCGTGTCTGCATTCGTGCGAACTTTGAGGACGCGTGACTTGTCGACGAGATTCATCAACTCCATGTAGAACTTGTTATGCTCGACATCCACGTCCACAAGCGGCATGCTTCCCTGGTAGACGAGTCCCTTCGTGCCGTTCAGCGTGATCCAATCGCCCTCTTTGACGGTCATTCCTTTTTTCGTTGTGAAGGATTTGTTGTCATCCCCGAATTCGAGATCGCCGCATCCGACGATGCAGCATTTTCCCCATCCTCTGGCAACAAGCGCCGCGTGCGAGGTCATGCCACCTTTGCTCGTGAGAATTGCCTGCGCCTTATGCATGCCGTCCACATCTTCGGGTGAGGTTTCCTCGCGCACGAGAATGACTTTTTCTCCCCGGGCAGCCCACTCCACAGCATCCTTTGCCGTAAAGACAGCACGGCCTTTCGCGCCTCCTGGTCCCGCGGGAAGGCCTTTGGCGATGGCCGGCGTTGTTTCCTCGGCCTTCGGGTCAATCATGGGAAGTAGAAGCTCAACCAACTGGTTCGGGCCAACCCGCAGCACGGCCGTTTCTGCACTAATGAGCTTTTCTTTGTGCATTTCCACCGCCATCCGAACGGCAGCCGTACCGTTGCGCTTGCCTACCCGGCACTGGAGCATGTACAGCTTGCCTTTTTCTATCGTAAACTCGATGTCCTGCATATCTTTGTAATGCCGCTCGAGCCTCTGACGAATGCCATCGAGTTGTTTATAAAGTTGTGGCATCAGACTCTCAAGCGTGTGCAGGTGCCGACTCTGTTCGTTGGCCGAAGCTCCGTTGATCGGAGCCGGGGTGCGAGTCCCCGCAACAACATCCTCTCCCTGGGCATTCACGAGATACTCGCCGTAAAACTTGCTTTCTCCCGTTGCAGGATTGCGGCTGAACGCAACGCCGGTCGCCGAATCATCGCCCATGTTCCCGAACACCATCGATTGCACGTTGACTGCCGTTCCCCATTCATCGGGAATCCTCTCGATGCGGCGGTACTCGACAGCACGCCTTCCGTTCCAACTGGCGAAAACAGCGCCTACCCCTCCCCACAATTGTTCCCACGGGTCATCGGGAAAGGACTTGCCAAGGTTTTCTTTGATGAGATTTTTGAACTCGACGACCAGTGCTTTCAGGTCCTCAACGCTTAAATCCGTGTCATTCTTATAGCCCTTTTTGTGCTTCACGGCTTCGAGCCGGTCATCAAGGAGCTTGCGAATCCCCTTCCCTTTTGGCTCGATGCCGGTCGCCTTCTCCATGACGACGTCTGAATACATCATGATAAGACGTCGATACGCATCGTACGCGAAGCGCTCGTTCCTTGTTTGCGCGATGAGGCCCGGGATCGTCTTCTCCGTAAGGCCGACGTTCAAGACCGTCTCCATCATTCCAGGCATGGAACGCCGGGCACCGGATCGGACAGAAACCAGCAGCGGGTCTTTCTCATTGCCAAAATGCTTGCCGATAAGTTTCTCGACACCTTTCAGCGCCGTTTGAACCTGGCCCTTCAGCTCTTTGGGATATGTTCGTTTATTTTCATAATAGTGCGTGCACACATCTGTCGTGAGAGTGAACCCCGGTGGAACGGGGAGTCGTAAATCCCGGTGGCCCGCCATTTCGGCGAGATTCGCCCCCTTGCCTCCCAATAAATTCTTCATGGACTCATTTCCGTCGGCTTTTCCGCCGCCGAAGAAGTACACGTATTTCGATTTCTTAGCCATTGTGAACACTACCTTTCGTCGCTTTTGTTCGTTTTGAATGTTGCGCCTCGCGCAAAAACAACGACGCGAGGTTTTTGGAAAACACATTTGTCTGATCTTTGTCACGCTCGGGATGCCATTGGACCAGCAACAGAAACGGCATACCGTCTTTCATCACCCATTCGGCTGCCTCGACCACACCGTCTGTCGAGACCGCACTTGCGACAAGGCCACGTCCAAGGTCCTTGACAGCCTGATGATGGTGTGAATTCACAACCGGCTCGGTGCTTCCAGCGACTTCCTTCAACAAGGAATGCGGATGAATGGTTACCGCGTGCGCTATCGGATGTTGTTTACTGCCCGAATGGTCGTCAAACCCTTCGGACTTTAAATCACGAATGAGCGACCCGCCGAGGCAGACATTCATAACCTGCATTCCACGGCAAATTCCAAATATGGGAACCTCAGAGTCGAGCGCTTTCTCCAACACATCGAACTCAAACTCGTCCCGACGTTCATCGACATCCTC
>JANOGR010000143.1:0-2239 GCA_031406095.1 Ignavibacteriales bacterium | reverse complement strand
ATATAATGAAGCCCTTCCAGGGCTCAATTCTTTATGACAAAATTGAATCTTGGTATTTTTACGCCCTGAAAGGGCAAAAGTTTCAATGAGAGCGCAATTGGTAGGGGTTTGATTCCGCCAAACAGCCGGCGGACAGGTCATCAAACCCACCAGAAGGACGCGATATCGGAAAAAGGCGACCCCTCCGTGCTCTTGATTTATTCCATTTAGGACACTCCGCCAAAAAGATGGCGGACAGGCTCCCCTTGTAAAGGGAAGGAAAAATGGGCTCCCGGTCGCGAATGCCGAACAAACACAGAAATTGATTATATTTGATCGGAAAAAAACATGAGACTCGCTATCAATATAGACCACATCGCAACGCTTCGGAATGCCCGCGGGGGAACAGAGCCGGATCCGGTGATGGCAGCGTTAATTTGCGAGAAGGCAGGTGTCGATGGCATCGTGTGCCACCTGCGCGAGGACCGACGGCATATTAAAGACCGTGACGTTCAGCTTTTGCGGAAGAAGCTTAAGACAAGGCTCGATCTTGAAATGGCGGCAACACCGGAGATCATCAGAATTGCAGTGGAGACGAAACCCGACCTGGTCACTCTTGTTCCGGAGCGACGCCAGGAGTTGACAACAGAAGGTGGGCTCGATGTGGCCGGGCAAAAGCAATACCTGAGAGAAGCGATCAAGACATTCCACGAGAACAAGATTCTTGTGAGCCTGTTTGTAGATCCGGACGAACGCCAGATTGAAACCTCGGGGGAAATCGGTTCAGATATGATAGAGATTCATACTGGAGAATATGCCGATGCAAAATCGAAGAAAGAACAGAGAGAACAACTGGCCCGAATCAAGAAAATGGCGAAGTTTGCAAAGTCTCTTCGTCTTGGCGTGAACGGCGGACATGGTCTGGACTACAACAATGTTTTGCCCATTGTGGCGATCAAGGAAATCGATGAAGTGAGTATCGGCTATGCCATCATGGTTCGGGCCATGTTTGTAGGTCTGGAAAAAGCAGTGAAGGAAATGTTGAAGCTGGTGAAGCGGAGAAGGTAGATTCACCCGGGTAGGGAGGGACACGGCCCACCAATAAGATTGGTGGGCAGGCATGCCGTGTCCCTACCGAACAAACACATGTTCAAATTGCGATTCGCCGTCTCGGTAGGGGTTTGATTAATCAAACCCTTACCCGATCTGAACCTGCCACATCCACCATGGCTCTTTCCTCAGCTCAACCAAAGCGAAACATCAAAAACGTTTCGTCATGCCCGGGGATTAAGCAAGAAACGCCTGCTGGATTGGGCTCTGCGAAGCGATAGCGGCGAGGCGCTTTTTCGTCCGTGGGAGCGGGATGTGAAAAAACGTTTTCAGTTTTTCCAGGTTGTACCCGAAAGGTGAAAGCAGCGTTTCCACAGCTTTGAGCGTGAACTCGGTGTACTGCTCGATGTCGTAACCGTCTTCGAACGCATACAAAGCAAGCGGCTTTGCTTTTTCCGGTTTCTTTTTGCCCGATTGGTCGATGATGATAAACTCGATCGATTCCCCCGCCGATAAATGTACTCCCATTTCTTCCACAAGCCGTGTCACCACAGCGCTGATGCTGTTGTTGGTGTACTCCTGCGCTTCTTTCGTGATGTTCCGTCGCAGAACGAGTTCCATCGGGTTGGCCTTCCCGCTACGCAAGACAGAAACAAAATCCGACGCGATATCGAGTAATTTCGGCACCAGAGCCCTGACGTCCGCGACATTTTTTGCGGTTGACATATGGTCGAGCATCCTCGTCTGCATATGCTTGATAAACTTTGGCGTGTCGTGGCGGCGGGCTTCAATACCCCGGATATTCACCTCGCCGTGCCGGTACCAGCCCGTATAACGGTTAGCCGTGGCGATGGCGGGGTCCTGTTTTGACGCCGGGAACAGGATCCAGTTGTAAATTCCCTCCAACGAGATATCGATGCCCACGCGTCGGGCAATTTCTGTGCAGAGCTGTTCGTAGTCCTTTTCCTGCGCTCCCGGTTTCTTCAGCCACACGCAATCAATAATGGCATGCAGCAGCTCGAAGCCATGCTGTTCGGCGATTTCCTTCGCTGTGAGGATGGCGTCGCGTGAAAAAGCGTTGACGGATTCGTGCGCTTCGATCCGGCCAAAGCGGGCGTTTTTATAGCCGAGGTATCCGAAACAGCTTACCAGCATCCATTTGAGGGCGTTTTGCCGCCTGTCGTAGACGCGGGCGAGGCGGTCGTCTTTT
>JANOGR010000107.1:0-26763 GCA_031406095.1 Ignavibacteriales bacterium | reverse complement strand
GGCGAACAAAAGAAAAAAACTGAACATCCTTGTCTGCAATGACGACGGGATTGATGCGCCCGGTATTTTTGCACTCGTCAAGGAGCTGAGGCGGATTGGCGAGATCACCGTGGTGGCTCCTGCAAAGCAGCAGAGCGCCGTGGGACATGCGATTACGATGAACTCTCCGCTGCGTGTTCGGGAGTATCACCGCGACGGCAAGTTTTTCGGTTTTGCCGTGGACGGGACGCCGGCAGATTGTGTGAAGCTTGCCATACGCGCCCTGCTCAAGAAAAAACCGAACCTCCTTGTGTCGGGCATCAACCATGGTTCGAACACGGCTATCAGTATCATCTATTCCGGCACGGTTTCGGCGGCGACAGAAGGCACGATTTTTGGAATCCCCTCCATCGCGATCTCTCTTACCACCTACGCAAAGCCGGATTTCCGTTATGCGGCGAAGTTTGCCCGCAAGCTAGCTCAAAAAGTGGCTGACGAAGGGCTGCCGGAGGGTACGCTGCTGAACGTCAACGTTCCGCCGATTCCGGAAAAAGAAATACGCGGAGTGCTGGTGACCCGCCAGGGGAAAGCCCGGTGGGATGATCGTTTTGATGCACGGCGCGATCCTGCAAACAAAGAATACTATTGGCTCACCGGCCAGCTTGAGGAGACTGACAAAGGATTGCAGTTCGACCAATCGGCTGTTCGGGGAAAATACGTTTCCGTCACGCCGATTCAATATGACCTGACCGATTATGAGATGATGGCGAAGATGAAGAGATGGAGCATCGACAGGCTGAAGTGACCTTCACCGATAAGAAAAAGGAACAAACATTATGCGTATTGGAATTCTCACGGGAGGAGGAGACGTACCAGGCCTCAACCCTTGCATCAAAGCCGCGGTGTACCGTGCGGCAGAAAGTGGCTCAGAGGTTGTAGGTATTCGCAGAGGGTGGGGTGGCCTGCTGAATTTCGATTTCAGCCGGGACGACAATGAGGGCGAACACTATGTTCTCTTGAACAAGGGAAACACGAGGACGGTGGACAGGTCCGGCGGCACGTTCCTTCACACCTCGCGCACCAACCCGAGCAAAGTCAGACGAGACGACATTCCTGCATTCCTGCGCTCACACGAGCACAACAAACTCGACAAGGACGCCAGAGTTGACCTCACGCCCCACGTCCTCAAAGTCATACAACATCTGAAGCTCGATGTGATCATTAGTATTGGCGGCGATGACACGCAAAGTTATGGTTTCAAACTCCACCAACAGGGTGTGCCGGTTATCGCGATTCCAAAGACGATGGACAACGATGTGAACGGCACGGATTACTGCATCGGGTTTTCCACGGCGGTCACTCGAAGCGTCAATTTCATCACGTCGCTCAGGACCGTTGCCGGGTCGCACGAGCGCATCGCAGTCGTCGAGTTGTTTGGGCGGAATTCGGGGGAAACATCCCTCATCTCGGCATATTTGGCCGGTGTGGACCGCGCCATCATCTCCGAGGTCCCATTCGACGTTGAAAAACTTGCGAAGCTTCTGTGGGAAGACAAAAGCAGCAACCCGAGTAACTATGCCGTTATGACAATTTCCGAAGGTGCACACCTCCTCGGGGGACAGGTTGTGGAATACGGCGAGGAAGATGCGTATGGCCATCGCAAGTTGGGGGGCATCGGCGCGGTAACGGAGCAGGCGCTCAGAAAAATCCTCGGGATCCACACGGTGTATCAACAGCTTGCCTATCTCATGCGCAGCGGAGAACCGGATGCCCTGGACCGCATGGTTGCCATCAGCTATGCCAACATCGCAACGGACCTTGCGCTCAAAAAGAAAGCGGGCCAGCTGGTTGCGCTCAGAGAGGGCAAGTATACGTCCGTTCCGATCGAGACTCTGACTCAGGGAGTCAAAAGAGTTGACATCGGGGAACTGTACGACGCAGAAAACTACCGCCCGAAAGTAGCGCACTTACTCGGGAAACCGATGTTCTTGTATTAGTCCGCAAGGATGAAGCTTGTCAGGAAGAAACGGGTTGCGGAGGTCGACGCTTCGACTCTCAGAGAATTCGAGCTCACCGTCGATCAACGGCGAATCTTCGCGAAGGGAATTGAGCTCTTCAACCGCGGGAAGTTCTGGGAAGCTCACGAAGCGTGGGAACATATCTGGCGGGAGCGAGAAGAGGAAAGCAGGATATTCTTCCAGGGGATCATTCAAGCCGCAGCAGCTTTTCACCTTGTGTTCGAAAACCCCCGACCCGCCGGCGCCAGAAACAACTGTGCAAAGGCTCTCACGATTCTTGAATTGTTTCCTACCCGGTTTCTCGGAATCGACGTTGACGAATTGAAGGAAAATCTGAAGGCCATGCTGAAGGAGTTGCGTCGTGTCGATCGTTCAAAAACTTCCGACGCACTCAAGGGCTTGACACCGAGGATGAGCGCGCGCTAACGTTTCCTTTTCCCCGTTTCGTACACCGGATTCACACCGAACCTGCCCGCCGCCCAGAAACTGAGAATCGCTGTTATACCTGCAATCGCTCGTTTCTCATCCCCCCCGTGGATAATCAAACCGTAGGTGTCGGCGATAAAATGCATGTGGTCGAGGATTCTCTTTGCTTTTCTTTCATTCATACCGCCATGCCAGAAGGCAACCTGGTCGAGAATGAGAGACCCATGTCTCCGGAAGAATTCGCCGAGGGAAAAAACGTTTTCGCTCAGGGCAGTGCGTGGCTTGCAGAGCGTAAGCAAGTCACTCATGTATTGATCCCAGTGAAGCGTGAGCGTTCGGTTTTCAGCTCTCCGCAAATACTTGGCCCGGAGCAGTGAAAACCTGGCCTTGGTCTTGACGCGAAAACGCGGGACGATCGGGTGAAAATCGTAGATCGTCCTGGTAAAGCTTCTGTCAAGCTCATCACGTTCCTTGTAAACCCACCACTTTTTCAACTGACCCCAGGTAAGGATGGTCAGTATGGACTTGTTGCTGCTGTCGAGTATGATGAACTTCCCCCGTTCCACCTTCACGGCTGTCACCCAATGCCCCCACCTCCGGACACAAAGAAGCGTCGGTATGCCTCTCCTGAGGTAGTCAGACAACTCCTTTCGGGCTCGTTCGGCATCATGTCGGCGAAACATGAGCAACTTGCATCCGAAGTGTTTGGACGCCTTGCTCAATTGAATCTCGTCCGTGCCATACCACCAGTTTGCCCCGGCGATCTTGGTGATGGATTTTTCGTCCGCGAAAATACCGAGCGTGACCAACGCGTGCTTGAGCGCAAACGGGCCACACTGCCAGTGATTCGGTTGAGGGTAGAGTCCCATAAGCGCGGCAAAGCTACCCAAAGTTTGGCCGAATTTCAATTTGAGGGGAGGACGATCGGAAGAAAGGGCGGATTATCAAGATTAGGAAGCCATGACGCATCTTTTCCCATAACTGCAATCACAAGTAGGAGTCGTACGCAACCATCCTTCGTTTTCTTTGAAAATGAAGCCTTTTCATCCGGTCCATGGATGTTTGGCGATGGAACGAGGGTTGCTATCTTATTCGGATATTCCACACCGAGAAGTCAAAATGGTCAGGTTGGAACCGGAGTCGATCGAACTATTCCTGCAGGCAGTCCGCCAGCGGGGATTCAAAACCATCGGCCCGAGGGTTCGTGAGAATGCGATTGTGTATGACGAAATCCAAACGGTCGCGGACCTTCCGGTCGGCTGGACGGATGATCAGGAAAAAGCCCACTACCGGCTGAAACGAAGAAGCGATGGAGCTTTCTTCGGATACAATGTCGGGCCTCAGTCCTGGAAACAGTTTTTGTTTCCGCATTCTCTGAAACTCTTTGGCGCACGCCGCAATAACGGTTCATTCGAAGTCGTTGCAGGGGAGGGATCCGATGCGCCTCAGAAACTCGCCTTTGTCGGGGTGCGGCCGTGTGAGTTGCATGCGATAGCCATTCAGGATAAGGTGTTCCTTCGCGGTGCTTATCATGACTTAGACTACAAAATGCGCCGTGAGAACGTCCTGATTGTAGCGGTCAATTGTTCACAAGTTGGAAAGACCTGCTTCTGCACCTCATTCGGTACGGGACCGACTGCAACGTCCGGGTTCGACATCGTTCTCACAGAAATTCTGACCAACGAAGGTCATTTTTTCCTCGCAGACTCTGCCTCTGATCCTGGGAAAGAAATCCTGGCAGGCCTCCCTTCGAAACCTGCAACCGAAGAAGAAATTTCGAGATTACGCAACGCGAGCGATTCCGCCGCACATTCTTCTCAACGGTCGATGGAAACCAAGGGATTGAAAGATCTCCTTTATGCGAACTCAGAAAGCCCTCATTGGGAGACCGTCGGCCACCGTTGCCTGAGCTGCGCGAACTGCACCATGGTTTGTCCAACCTGTTTCTGCTCGAGTGTCGAAGATGTCACCGACCTCGCTGGAGCGACGGCGGAGCGGCGGAGAACATGGGACTCGTGTTTCACGGCCGGTTTCTCTTACATCCATGGCGGGAGCATCAGGGCGACAACGAAGTCTCGCTACCGGCAATGGCTGACGCACAAACTCGGCAGCTGGGAGGACCAATTCGGCTCGTCTGGCTGCGTGGGATGCGGACGGTGCATTACCTGGTGTCCCGTTGGCATCGATTTGACTGAAGAAGTTCAGGCGTTCCGCGAAAAACAAACGCATCTACACCCATCTTCGTAGCGGAGGATATCTATGGTTACGTTAGAACCGATTCTGGCTCAACATCCTTTCCTGCAAGACATGCAGAAAGAACATCTTGATTTGATCGTGGGTTGTGCTTCGAACGTCCGGATTGATGAAGGGCACTATGTGTGCCGCGAAGGGGATGAGGCATCGAAGTTCTTCATTCTGCGGAGCGGAACCGTAGCGCTCGAGCTCCGCGTCCCGGGTCGTGGATCCGTAACGATTCAGACACTCACCGCAGGCGAAATTCTTGGCTGGTCATGGCTCTTCCCGCCTTATCGCTGGCGATTCGATGCCAGGGCGGTTGATCAGGTTCGCGCCATCGCTCTGGACGGTACGTGCCTGCGCAAGAAATGTGAGGCCGACCCGAAACTTGGCTACGAACTCCTCAAGCGGTTTTCAGAGATTCTCGAGCAGAGGCTCCAGGCGATGAGATTTCAATTGCTCGATATCTATGCCGAAAACCATTAACCAGACATGAGCACGTCGATCGAGCATGGCCCCATGGTTCCGGTACCGTATCGGGTCCAGCGCGTGCGCCAGGAAACGACTGACACGTTTACGCTCGAGCTCGGGGAATTTCGGTCGAACGGCGGCTTTTCCTTTGCTCCCGGCCAGTTCAACATGCTGTATATCTATGGCGTTGGCGAGATCCCGATTTCGATCAGCGGGGATCCCTCAAAAACGCACGCGATTGTCCACACAACGCGGGCTGTCGGCGCGGTGAGCAAAGCGATGCGCAAGCTTCGAAAAGGCGACACGCTCGGTGTCCGGGGGCCGTTCGGAACACCATGGCCGGTGGACCGTGCGGAGGGTCACGATGTCGTTTTTGTGGCGGGGGGGATTGGATTGCCACCTTTGAGGCCGGCCCTCTACAGTATTCTCTCACACCGGGAAAAATACGGGAAAGTCGTGTTGTTATATGGAGCGCGGACGCCCGCCGACATCCTCTTTCGCGCCGAGCTTGAGCGGTGGCGTGCCCGGCTGGACGTTGACGTGTTTGTTACGGTTGACAGGGCTGAACGATCATGGAAGGGGAACGTCGGCGTGGTGATAAACCTCATCCCCAAAGCGCCGTTTGACCCAGGACGCACCTTCGCAATGGTGGTCGGACCGGAGATCATGATGCGGTTCACCATCCTGGAGCTTCTCAAGCGGGGAATTCCTGAAGAAAATGTCTACCTCTCGATGGAACGAAACATGAAGTGTGGCATCGGGCTTTGCGGTCATTGTCAGTACCGCGAGATGTTTGTTTGCAGGGATGGCCCTGTCTTCGCGTATCCTCGCATCAAAGATCTGCTGACGAAGTGGGAGATCTGAGAATGGCAAAAGTCCGAAAGCCGAAACTCGCAGTCTGGAAATTCTCTTCCTGCGACGGATGCCAGTTGACTCTTCTCGATTGTGAGGACGAACTTCTCGCGATTGCAGACCGGGTCGAGATCGCGAACTTTCCTGAAGCCTCTCGTGCTGTTTCCAAAGGGCCGTACGACATTTCTCTCGTGGAAGGCTCGATCACCACTCCTCACGATGCAGAACGAATCCACCACGTACGGCGTTTATCCAAAACTCTTATAACGATCGGTGCATGTGCAACAGCCGGAGGAATTCAAGGCTTGCGCAATTTCAAAGACATCAAGGAATTCGTCTCGATTGTCTATACATCTCCTCAGTATATCGAAACGCTGAACAAATCCACACCAATCTCCGATCACGTGGCCGTTGACTTTGAACTGCGCGGATGTCCGGTGAGCAAGCAGCAACTTGTGGAGGTCATCGTCGCATTTCTCAACGGGCGTAAACCGAACATCCCCAACTACAGCGTCTGCGTCGAGTGCAAGTTGCGAGGCACCGTTTGCAGGTTGGTCACCGCCGGGCCTCCGTGCCTTGGACCGGTCACGCAGGCGGGCTGCAACGCTCTCTGTCCGAGTTTTCAACGGGGTTGCTTTGGGTGCTTCGGTCCAAAAGAAACACCGAACACGAAGTCCCTGAGCCGTGAATGGACCCGGATGGGGATCTCGAATGACGCGCTGTTGAGATTGTTCCGGAGTTTCAACGCATCTGCGGAGGCGTTCCGTCGCGAAAGCGAAGCCCATGAGCCATAAGATAATCAAAGTCGATTATCTTGCCCGCGTCGAAGGAGAGGGCGGACTGCTGGTCAAGATCAAAAACTCGTCGGTTACAGACGTGAAGTTCAATATTTTCGAGCCGCCGCGTTTCTTCGAAGCGCTCCTGAGAGGGCGGCATTTCAGCGAAGCTCCCGACATCACCGCCCGAATCTGCGGCATTTGTCCCGTCGCATATCAGATGAGTGCCTGCCATGCCATGGAAGATGCCTTCGGTGTGAGAATTGACGGCTCTTTGAGAGCGCTCCGTCGCTTGCTCTACTGCGGCGAATGGATCGAAAGCCATGCCCTGCACATTTATCTTTTACATACGCCGGATTTCCTTGCTTATGAAGACGCATTGGCAATGGCCAAAGATCATCCCGAATTGGTAAAGAACGGATTAAGGCTGAAGAAAATTGGGAACGACTTGATGACTCTCGTCGGCGGCCGGGAGATCCATCCCATCAATGTGAAAGTAGGCGGTTTCTACAAGTCGCCGACAAGAGCAGAGCTTCTCTCCATAGTTGAAGCGTTGCAGTGGGCGGTCGACGTTTCGGTGGAAACAGTCCGCTTTGTTTCCACTCTGTCGTTTCCTGATTTCGAAAGAGATTATGAATTCGTTGCTCTTCGCCATCCGTCTGAGTACCCGCTGAACGAAGGGCGAATCGTCTCGAACAAAGGTCTGGATATACCGGTCAAGGACTATGACACTCATTTCCTGGAAGAGCACGTTGAGCATTCGAACGCCCTGCACTCAATCCGGAAGGAGCATGGACCGTATGTGGTGGGTCCGCTGGCCAGGCTGAACTTGAACTTCGATCGTCTGAGTGCCCGGGCAAAGCAAGCGGCGGAGGAAGCTCAATTGAAATTACCTTGCATCAACCCCTTCAAGAGCATTATTGCGAGAGCTGTGGAACTCGTGTATGCATGCGAAGAGGCATTGCGGATCATCGCAGAATACAAAGAGCCCGACCGACCATCTGTTGAAGTCGTTCCGAGGGCCGGGACGGGCTATGGCTGTACCGAGGCTCCTCGAGGTATCCTGGTTCATCGCTACCGGGTCAATCAGAGCGGTATCATTCTGGATGCGAAGATTGTTCCCCCCACATCCCAGAATCAAAAGAGCATCGAGCAGGACCTGCGGGAATTTGTTCCGCCGCGCACCGGTCTCTCACGCAAAGACCTGACATGGCAATGCGAACAGGCCGTCCGCAACTATGATCCATGCATTTCTTGTGCGACGCACTTCGTAAAGCTGGAGATCGAACCTTAACCCATGAAAAAATGGCAGGGGGGTGCGGGGTACACATGGTGAGCTCCAAGCGTATACTGGTCATCGGCATCGGGAACGACGCCCGTTGCGATGATGCAGTGGGACTCGTTGTTGCGCGCAGGCTGAAACAGCTCAACCTTCCTTGTGTCACAATACGGGAATCTTCGGGCGATGGGACGGTCTTCATGGAAACATGGAACGAGTTTGACGTTGTCGTACTCATCGACGGCTTTTCTTTTCACGCCACTCCAGGTTCGATCGTCACAATCGACCTTCGGGAACGGAATATCGCTCGAGAACTTTTTCCAGCATCTGCACACCAGTTTGGGCTCGTTGAGGCGATTGAACTCGCACGGGTGATGAATTGCCTCCCGGGTGTTATGAAGTTCTACGGGATCCGGGTGCAAAACACTGACCATGGGACAGGCCTCTCACGCCGGGTTCAATCCTCGGCGCAAGAATTAACTTCCCTTCTGGCGAAGGACCTCCTGGCTTTGCTCGTCCAGACTCTGCGCCCAGAAGACGCGGCTCCGAGCAACCACGCAAAACCGATAAGACCGTGAATACTCAAAGCCTGATTCATGAATTTCTGCAGCAAAAACGCTTTGCCATGGTGGGAGTCTCGCGTTCTGCCACGGAGTTTAGCAGAAAAATCTTCCAGGAATTCGTCCGGAGAGGGTACGAGGTCATTCCGGTGAATCCATTCGCTTCCCACGTCGATGGAAATCAGTGTTTCAGAAAGGTGCAGGATATCAAGCCGCCAGTCACATCAGCGTTTTTGATGACACCAAAGGACGCTACCGAACGAGTCCTGCTGGACTGCTCTGAGGCGGGTATGAACCTCGTTTGGATCTATGGCGTTTCAGGATCAAAAGACATCAGTCTGCACGCGCAACCCTTCTGTGAAGTGCATGGCATCGGTCTGGTCGCAGGTTATTGTCCCTTCATGTTTCTTCCGGCTGCCGGATTGTTTCATAGGATGCATGGATGGGCTGCGAAAATGACCGGATCTTACCCGAAGTGATAGGCTGGCTCCGCCCCGGCATCCTTTAATCAAAGCTTCGAAGTCCCACCGAAGTTGTCGCAGAAATCAGCCCGCGGCGACTTTTGTCTTTTCCACTTCGTTTCCGACTCTCCCGGTTTGTCTCATGCTCCAAGTTTTCTTATCTTTTTGAAGCATGACCGAGATATCAGCTATCTACCTCTGTTCGTTCTGCCTTCAGGAAAACGAAATCCTCGTGGATATCACCGCCGGTAATCATCAGACGTTCACAGAGGATTGCTCGGTGTGTTGCTGTCCGAATGTCCTTCACATTGCGCTCGATCCAGTAACGGGCGACGTCAGCGTCGAAGCGGAAGCCGAGGCTTAGATGTCGACTCCGCTCATGAAGCAATACCAGCAGGTCAAGGCAAAGTATCCTGACACCATCCTGTTGTTCAGGATGGGGGATTTCTTCGAAACCTTTGACGAGGACGCAAAGATCACATCAAAAGTGCTGGGAATTGTGTTGACGAAGCGTGGAAACGGAGCGGCTGGAGATACGCCCCTGGCCGGTTTTCCTCATCACGCTCTCGATACCTACTTGCCGAAGTTGCTCAAGGCCGGATACCGCGTCGCAGTATGTGAACAACTTGAAGACCCAAAATTTGCAAAAGGGATTGTGAAGCGCGATGTGATCGAAGTTCTCAGTCCAGGAGTCGCTTTTTCCGAGAAAATCCTCGAACAAAAGCAGAACAACTATCTTGCTGCCGTTGCCCTCCCCTCGGCCCTGGCGATGGGCGACGATAAGGTCGGGTTTGCGTATATCGATGTGTCCACGGGCGAATTTAGCGTAAGCGAGTTCGAGTTCAAGCATCTCGCCCAGCAAATAGCGAGCCTGCAGGCGTCTGAGTTGCTCATTCAAAAGCGGGATATTCAATCGCTCCAGGGGTTGTTGAAAGACAAGTTTACAGGCTTGTACTCCAAGGTGGAGGATTGGGTTTTCAACGTAGACTATGCTTATGAACTTCTCGTGAATCACTTCAAGACCCAGACGCTGAAGGGCTTTGGAGTGGAGGAAATGAAGATCGGGTTGGTGGCGGCAGGTGCGATCCTCAATTATCTGCAGGAAACGCAGAAAGCCAACCTTGCCCATCTGAAGAAAATCACTCCGCATGACGTCAGCAACTTCGTGACTCTCGACACCTCGACGAAACGAAATCTTGAAATCACTTCTTCACTTGTCGGCCAGGCGGACGGAACGCTGTTCGCGATGATCGACAGGACTCAGACGCCGATGGGGGCCCGGCTGTTAAAGCAGTGGCTTCACAGGCCGCTCAAAATTCTCGTTCGAATTCAGGAACGCCTCGACGCGGTGAAGGAGCTGGTTCAAACGGAATCGACGCGCAAGAAGCTTCGCGAGGAGCTGACCCATATCGGCGATTTGGAGCGGTTGATTGCAAAAATCGCAACGGGCAGGGCAAACCCGCGTGAACTTATTCAGCTCAAAGCGATTCTCTCTCAAATCCCGGGCCTCAAATCCCACATTTCGAAGGTCACCTGCGCTTCACTACGAGGCCTGCGGGACTCTCTTGATCCTCTGCAGGATGTTGTCGGGCTTATCTCAAAAGGGATAGCAGATGATGCTCCAATGGCCCTCGTGGAGGGCGGCGTCATTCGCAAAGGTTTCCATGCCGAGCTGGATGAGCTGCGTTCGGTTTCCCTCGGAGCAAAGGATTGGATTGCGAGGCTTCAACAACAAGAGCGCGAGCGTACGGGAATATCTTCACTGAAAATCGGCTATAACAACGTATTCGGTTATTATATCGAAGTGACTCATACACACAAAGAAAAAATTCCCGCCAACTACATGCGAAAGCAGACGCTGACGAATGCCGAGCGTTT
This sequence comes from Ignavibacteriales bacterium, assembly GCA_031406095.1. Lineage (GTDB taxonomy): Bacteria > Bacteroidota > Ignavibacteria > UBA10030 > UBA10030 > JANOGR01. Next base: position 15,828 of record JANOGR010000107.1, on the reverse strand, counting down.
CGTCACGCCGGAGTTGAAGGAATACGAGGAAAAAATTCTACACGCGGACGAACGGATTCTTGCTCTTGAAACGCAGCTTTTCAATGAACTGCGGGTCAAGGTTGCTGAGCAATCTTCCGGAATCCAGCACAATGCAACGGCCATAGCGAACCTGGATTGCTACGTCTCGCTCGCCGACTGTGCGGTTGAGAACAACTATGTGTGCCCGACGGTCGACGAATCAAGGAGAATCGAAATCAAGCAAGGACGTCACCCGGTCATTGAGCGCCTCCTGCCGCCCGGCGAGAATTACACTGCGAATGATACGCAACTCGATACTGAGTCCGACCAGGTGCTTATCATAACAGGTCCGAACATGAGCGGCAAGTCGAGCTACTTGCGTCAGGTTGGGCTCATCGTCTTGCTGGCGCAAATCGGAAGCTTCGTTCCAGCGGAATCGGCGCACATCGGCATTGTCGACAGGATCTATACGCGCGTGGGGGCGAGCGATAACATTGCATCGGGTGAGAGCACGTTTCTGGTCGAAATGCACGAGGCCGCAAACATCGTGAACACGGCGACGAAACAAAGCCTCATCCTGCTCGACGAAGTGGGCCGCGGAACGAGCACGTTCGACGGCATCAGCATCGCATGGGCGCTTACAGAGTACCTGCACGACCGTATCGGAGCGAAAACCTTATTCGCCACGCATTACCACGAATTGAACGAGCTGGCTGAGATTTTTCCCCGCATCAAGAACTACAAAGTCGATGTCCGCGAGTACGGCGACAAGGTCATTTTCTTGCACAAAGTGACTCCGGGGTTTGCCGACCACTCATACGGCATCCAGGTCGCGCAGATGGCTGGGCTCCCTGAAGAAGTGACGGACCGGGCGAAGAAAATCCTGAAAAACCTTGAAGGCTCCGACTTGAAGCTCAGCGGCAAAGGGGAAAAGGAAATCGGCAGAATGGGCGAAATGCAGATGACGCTGTTTGAAATGAAAGACGACAAGCTGCGGGAGGAGATTCGAAAGCTGGACATCGAAAAGATGACGCCGCTCGAAGCGTTGCAGAAACTAGCCGAATTGAAGAAAAAGCTGGAGTGATCGTGGGGTGTGTCGCAATCATTATTGCGACACGAGTGCAAGTGCGTCAATAGAGATTGACGCAACCCCGACGTAGTACTGGATTGTCGCAATCTTTATTGCGACACAAGAGAATTTCGATGAACTGGGAGTTCAAGCAAAATGTTCACGCGCCAATACACCTCTTGGCCGACAAGCAGATGTATTTTGTCACAGGAAGGACGCTTTACGGCAAGCCCTATTTGCGCAAGGACGAAGCCAAGGAGGTTTTTAAACTCATAATGGAGGATTTTCTGACCAGAAGAGGTTGGAGGCTCGATCATTGGGTTATCCTGGACAATCACTATCATTTTACTGCAGATAGCGAGCTTGGCAAGGACCTTCAACTTATCATGGGAAATATCCATCGAAAAAGTGGAAAAGAAATCCGCGAACATACTGACATCCCAGTTGTGAAGAAAATTTGGCACAATTACTGGGATCGCTGCATAAGGGATGAAGAACAGTATTTCAACTGTCTGAGCTACATGTATTGGAATCCGGTCAATCACGGTTATGCTGATGACCCGTTGAAATACCCTTGGTCGAGCCTTTGCTTGCTTTCGAGGAGCGGGATCGAAGTTGAAAATTGGTCTTTTCTGAATGACAGAATTGATAAACTTCCGTTCTTGCCGGGGGACTTTGAGTGAGGATTGATGCAATCCGACGAGTTGGATTGTCGCAATCTTTATTGCGACGCCAGCGCAAGTGCGTCAATAAAGATTGACGCACTCCAAAAGCCATGACTGAACTTTCCTACATCCTTCCCAAAATCACTCCCCGCAGGATTCTGAATTACGCCAAGGTCATGAGCAGCTTTTGGTTTTCGAAGCGCTTGAAGCGGCCTGTCGTATGGGGATTGCCGATTTACATCCTTTACGAGCCGACGAACTACTGTAATCTGCGTTGCCCGGAGTGCCCGACGGGAACTCGTGAGCTCGCACGGCCCGAAGGCATGGTCGATGACCTTGCATCCTACAAGAAAATGGTCGATGAACTTGGCAAAACAAGTTTCCTGGTTCAGCTCTACTTTCAGGGCGAGTCCTATCTTACGCCGAAGTTCTTCGACATGATCGAATACGCCGAGCGCTATAACTTGTTTACGGAAACGAGCACGAACGCGCATTTTCTGACCGACGAAAACTGCCGCAAAACCATCGAAGCAGGATTGGACAAGCTGATCATCTCCATCGACGGGACCACGCAGAAAGTGTTCGAGAAATACCGCGTCCGGGGAAGTCTGCAAAAAGTTCTGGACGGAACGCGGCGCTTGATCGAATGGAAACGAAAACTCAACTCCAGAAAACCTTACACCGTCTTTCAGTTCATCGTTTTCTCGCATAATGAGCACCAGATTGAGGACGTCAAACGGCTGGGAAAGGAAATTGGTGTCGATGCGGTGACGATCAAATCGGCGCAGATCTATAACGTCGAGAAGAAAACCGACCTTCTGCCTCAAGCCGACAAGTACAGCAGGTACGAAAAAGAAAACGGCTCGTACCAGATAAAATCGGATTTATCGAATCATTGCTGGTTCCTGTGGCATACGGCGAACATTACATGGGATAACCGAGCTGTTCCATGCTGTTTCGACAAAAGCGCGAAGTTTGAAATGGGCAATATTTCGTCGCAGCCGTTTTCGGAAATCTGGCGGTCTAAAAAATACCAACAATTTCGTAAAGCCATCCTTCACGGAAGAAAGAACATCGAGATATGCCGGAATTGCACGGAAGGCCTGAAAGTACTTATCGATTAACAACGACCATGGAATGACGCATGAACTTGCAAGACATTGAAAACCTCTACCAATACGACGTATGGGCGACGAACCGCACCATCGACATGGTGACGCCATTAACCCAGGAACAATTCGCCAAAAACCTGAACTCGAGTCATGGCGGTGTCCGCGGGACGCTGACACACATCTATGCTGCAGACTGGATTTGGTTCGAGCGCTGGAAAGGGAACAGTCCGACTTCGCTCATTCAGGAATCCGACTTTCCGACGCTTGCGTCCCTCAAGGAAAAATGGGAAGGTCATTTCACAGAAATCGGAGGGTTTATCAAGAGTCTCAGCGACAAGAAACTCCTGGAACCATGGTCCTACAAAGACATCAAGGGGAACCCGCACGCCGAGCCTTTAGCGCATCAAATGCAGCATAAAGTGAACCACTCGTCATACCACAGGGGGCAAATTGTGACGATGGTTCGACAACTGGGCCTGAAGGCGCAAAGCACGGACCTTATCAATTACTACAGACTGCAGCAAAAGCAGCCTTAGAGACAGCGGAAGCGAAAAGGCAAAATCAAAATGCGAATCTCGAAATTCTAAACAAATCCCAAACTCCAAATTCAAATCTCAAAATACTCGTTGAAGAACAACAGAAAATGGTATTGGGATTTTGTTCATCAGTTCTACAAGGAAGTGCAACACTCTAAGAAAGGATTCGGTATTCTTAGAGTATGGCACCTATACGACAGTATCATCAGCTGTCTCTTGATGAGAGAGACCATATTGCCCGTTATCGTGCAGAAGGTTTATCGCTCTGTGAGATCGCACGGCGGCTGAAACGGAACAAGGGGACAATTTCTCGAGAACTGCGACGGAACAAAGCTCCCATCTACAATGTGTATGGAGCCGGTCGGGCTGAGGCAGAGGCCAGAACTCGAAAACAACGAGCTGGCCAGCGACCACGTCTCAAAAATGCTAAGATTCGGTCGTACGTCACACGTCGCCTTCGTCTGCACTGGACGCCAGAGCAGATTGCCGGGGGACTCAAGAAAAGTCATGAGGACTTAAGTATTTGTGTCGAAAGCATCTATCGCTTCATTTATGACCGTAAGGTCCGTTGCCAGGAGAATTTTGTTCCTTGTCTGGTTCGTGCCCACAAACGACGATACCTCCGGGGTCACCGTCATACCCATCGTGATCTACATATTCCCGAGAGAATCTCCATACTTGTGCGTCCCAAAGTTGTTGAGGCTCGCCGGCAATTGGGGCACTGGGAGAGCGATACAATGATTGCTCGTAACAGTCGATCTGCGTTAAATGTCATGGTCGAACGTACTTCGCGATTCACTAAGATCCAGAAGCTCACGCATCGAACAGCCAAGAATCTCCGTATGGCAATTACCCGTTCGTTGTCTCAGTATCCCAAAGCTGTTCGCCGAACCATCACCTACGACAATGGCCAGGAGAACGTTGAGCACATGATCGTCAACGATGTCCTGGGAACACGTTCATTCTTCTGTGAACCGTTTCACAGTTGGGAAAAGGGCACCGTTGAAAACACCATCGGTATCATCAGAAGAACCTTCCCCAAGAAGACAAACTTTGACCGTGTCTCAGCCACGGAAATCAAACTCCTAGAACGTCGCATGAACAACAGGCCAAGAAAAATACTAAATTATCAAACACCACGTCAAGTCTTTATTCGGGGTGTTGCACTTGCTTGTTGAATCCAGCGATTTGAAATTGCTTCGGATTTAGGATTTCGAATTTTGACATTTCTTACCGGGAGTTTCTATGTTCACGCGTCGCACTTTTCTCAAGTCTGGAGGTTTTGCCCTTGGTTCGTTCTATGCGGGCCCGTTGTTCAACGGCCGGGAGATGCGGACCGGAAAGCGCAAAGTTCTTGTGACAGTATTCCAGAGGGGAGGGATGGACGGTTTGATGGCTGTGTCTCCGCTGAATGACTCCTGGCTGAAAAAAATGCGCCCTCGATTGGCGATGTTCGCAGGACGTCGTCAAGGCGCCAACGCACTTATTGACCTCGATGGCAAATTCGGCTTGCATCCGGCTTTTGCTCCGCTTGCTCAATATTACAAAGAAGGAAAGTTGGCAGTTGTTCATGGGGTTGGCTCCTCCTATATAACACGATCTCATCCCGATGCTCAGGCGCACATGGAAAAAAGCCTTAAGTCGCTGAATGAACAGCTTCTTCGGAATACAGGCCGGGAGAGCTTCGAAGCGATCGGGCATTTATCGAAGAAGGATCTGTGCGCAGATCAGCCGGCTGACGGCGTGGAATATCCGCGATCGCCGCTTGGGAATGCCCTCAAACAGATCGCTCAGCTGATAAAAGCTGAAGTCGGCCTGGAAATCGCATTCGCTGAGACAAGGGGCTGGGACACTCACGTGCAGCAGGGAACGGGGAACGGAACGTTCGCACAACGAGCTCGGGATCTTTCAAGTTCGGTAGCTGCGTTCTGGAAAGACGTCGAGCTGCATCACGACCGGGTTGTTCTGATGACGATGACGGAGTTTGGCCGGACAGTGCACGAAAACGGTTCCGGTGGAACAGACCATGGAAGAGCGTCGTGTCTCTTTGTTCTTGGCAACCAGGTTGACGGCGGCAAGGTACATGGCAAGATTCCCGAACTCGACCCCGACGCGCTGCTTGATGGCCGTGACTTGCCGGTGACGACAGATTTCCGGTCTGTATTCTCAGGAGTAGTGTCAAAGCATCTTGGTGTCAGCACGAACCAATCTCTCTTTCCTGGATGGACGGGCAATCCGGTTGAGCTCATGAAGTCATAATTAGATCTGGAAGAACAACTTAGAAGCGTGCGAGTGATTCTCGTGCGCTTTTTTGTTTTTCATTCATTGATTTTCAACCGATTTTTCGCTAAGTTTCTCTCTCTAACCCCCATTTTCCCTTCGTATTGGAGCCCTTTTTGCTCGAAAAGATTCGAACTCGTCTTGAATTCAAGATTCTGCTGCTTTTGATCGCAGTGTTGATCGTGGGCTTTGGATCCTATGTGATCATAACGATCGATGCAGAATCCAAGGCTTTACTGGCGCAGCACCAGGAGATCCTCAGGACTTCATCAGACATGCTGATGGCAGGGATTCGCAACGTAATGCTGACCGGAAAGGCGCCGTTTGCAGCTGAATTCGTGAATGACGTGCGACATGGTCTTCCTGTGGACTTGACGATTTATGACCGCTTTGGACGGGAAGTGTTTTTGCGCGAGGGAGAGGGCATCGACCGTACCGTCAATGACTCGTCCGTGTTCGAGGTTGTTTCATCCCGGAAAATGAAGTCTTTGATGATGGATGACGGAAAAAAGGGTGTGTATACACGATATGAGCCTTTGCAAAACAGGCCAGAATGCTGGCGCTGCCACGACAGAAGCGAGCCGATTCGGGGTGTTCTCCAGGTCGCTTTCCATCCTGAAAAACTCTGGGCTCCGGCTGATGAGGACACCAAGAAGAAACTCGCAGGGGCGATCGGGAATTTCATCGCAACGGCATTCCGCACCATCATGGTGGGCGGATTTGGAGACAGGGCGGACACGTTGATGGAAAGTGTCCGGAGTGTTCCGGGCGTCGAGATGGCGCAAGTGTACAGCAAGGACGGGTTTCTGGCGTTTGGACCGGAGATGTATGAAATACCCGACACGAAAATTATCGACATCTTAAAAGCGAAGAGCACGCAACTCACATTCGAGGACAAAGGCTCCAAGCTCAGGCTTTTCATACCGCTGGACAATCAGGATCGTTGCCAGGTCTGCCACGGTTCGAAATTTCCCATGCGTGGTGTGCTTGTGGTGGATTTCAAGAAGGAAGCCCTGAACAGTTTTCTGAAGGATCCGGAGAAGAAGTTCACGGAGATGCTGCAATGGACAGTCTTTGAGGGCTTTCGGAGCATCATGCTGGTGGGGAAGGCGAATGCCGTCCGGTTTTACCTTGAAGAAATCCGTTCGCAGGCTGTACTGCATCAGGTACGGGTGTTCGACAAGGATGGCGCGGAGAGATTCTTAAACCCCAAGCCGCGCGACCGGGGTCAATACTACCAGGCAGTGGTCGACAAAAAAGACACCGTTGAGTTTACCGAGGCTCGGGCGGACGGCGATGAATACACGGTTCGATTGTCTCCGCTGCCCAATGAAGGCAGATGTTACACGTGCCACGGGAAGAACCATCAGGTGCGGGCTGTTGTCGAAGTGGCCAAATCGAGGCGGGAGATTACCGCGACGATTCAAACGAACAAGGTCCGCTCTGCGAGTATTGGAACCATCACATTGTTTTTCGTGTACCTTGCGCTCAGATATTTCATGCGAACGGTTGTCGTGCGGCCGGTCCAACTCATTGAAGGCGTGGCGCACCGGGTCGGCAAGGGCGACCTCTCAGCCAACGCAGACGTTACTTCGAAAGACGAGATCGGCAACCTTGCAAGACGCATCAACGAAATGGTGCAGGGTTTGCGCGAACGGTTCCATTTGCAAAAATTTGTTTCGCAAGGAACTGTCGATGCGGTTCGTCGAGCGGACCAGAGCGGCGTGAAGCTGGGCGGTGTACGGAAAACTGCCACAGTGTTCTTTTCGGACATTCGCGGATTTACGGCTTACTCGGAAAAAGTTTCTCCCGAGCGCGTTGTCACGATGCTCAACCATTGTCTTACCAAGCAATCGTCCATCGTCCGCAAATACGGCGGCGATATCGACAAGTATGTCGGCGACGAGCTTGTCGCCGTGTTTGTCGGCGACAAGATGGTGGAGAATGCCGTGCGTGCGGCGATTGACATTCAAAAGGAAATGCGGGACAATGCGACCGTGGAGGACCGGAACATTCTCAACATCGGCATCGGCATCAACACGGGCGATATGGTCATGGGCGCCATGGGGAGCGATGAGCGGATGGATTTCACCGTGATCGGGGATAACGTGAACCTCGGTGCGAGGCTCTGCAGCGCGGCGAAAGCGGGACAGGTTCTTATATCCGAATTCTCGGCAAAGCTTGTTTCCGGAACAGACGCGTTTCGACTCAGGGAACTCGAGCCCATGAACGTCAAAGGAAAACAAGCCGCCTTGAAAGTGTTCGAAGTCCAGTGGAATTAGGAATTTTCAACCAGGCATTATGAATCAGCGTCGCCTCTACCGAACGATCGAAAGCTTTGCATCGGAACATTTCAAGACCGACAAGGATCTGCTCAAACATGTCCTCAACGAGATCGTGAAGAATGAAACGATTGACATCAAAGGAGGACGGATCTGGCAATACGAGCCCTCGTCGGAATCGTACCGGCTTGTCCATCAAATTGGTCAGATTGAAAAGATTGAGCCTCGTTACAAGCTCCCGTTATCCAAGTATCCCATTTTTCTCCACCTTGCCGAGCAGCGCTCCCTCATTGCCAACGAAACGGATTCCTACTTGCGGGGAAAGGGAATTATCAAATACTCGGCGACGGGGGTCGGGGAACGCCTCGCCTCCAAAGGCGCTTTTGTCCATCAGTATGTTCTCGCATTCAACTTCGACAACACAGACCCGGGCCTTCTTGCCGACCTGAACATCATCAGCCTTGCTGTCACGTCGCTTCTTCGAGGCAAACGCATCGAGCAAAAGGCGAAACTGCTTGAGCAGGATCTGGATAAAGCGCGTGAGATTCAGCAGAGCATCCTGCCTGAGCATGCTGTAACGTTTTGTGACTACGAAGTGTACGGCGTTTCCATTCCGGACCGCATCGTCGGCGGGGATTTCTTCGATTATCTCTATGCGGAAGAGGACAAAGACCGGTTAAGTATTGTCATCGGGGACGTCGCCAGCAAGGGTTTTCAGGCGGCGTCGCAGGCGCTCTACGTTTCGGGCGCCCTTCGCATGGGCATCTCGTACCACACCAAGATCAGTTCGTTGATGTCGCGTATCAACAAACTCGTTCACAAGACGTTTGCCGAAGAACAGTTTGTATCCATGTTTTATCTGGAGCTGACGGACAACCAGAAAGGTCTGGCACTCTATTCCAATGCGGGACACAACAGCCCCATTGTCTATCATTTGAAACAAGACGAGTTCGAAATGTTGGAATCGACCGGACAAATTCTCGGACCGTTTCCCAACCAGCAATACAGGGTTGAGAACACGAACCTGGAAAAAGGCGATTTGATCCTGATGTACACGGACGGCATCAGCGAAGCGCGCAGCACGGAGGGCGGGGTCTACGGTGAGGAGCGGATTGGTCAAAAACTGAAGGAATTGCACAAATCCTCCCCCAAAAAAATCTGTGAGAGCTTCCTGGAAGACGTGAACGCCTTTTCAAGCGACTCGGACTATTCGGACGACCAGACCATTGTTGTGGTGAAGCGCATTCACTAGCATTTGTTGTTTTGCATTTTCTGTTCGAAGTCAGCATCTTAAAGAAACTCTCACCCAAAGGCCTACTTTATGGAAAACAAACGCATCGGTGTCGTCATCTCTGTCAACAATTCAGAATTAAGAGTACTGATCGATGAAAGCATCACGTCTTTGCGAAAAGACTTGAACGGAAAAACCTACTATATCGGCCAGATTGGTACGTACGTCCTGATCCCCGTGAGCAACCTCGTTCTCCTCGGCATGGTCGGCGATTTTCGCAAGGAGGATGTACTCATGAACGGGAAATCCGCCCAGCGATACATCATGTCTATCACGCTGGCCGGCACCGTCAAGGGAGGCCGGTACGAACGCGGCGTTTCACTCTTCCCTCCGGTGGATTCAGTCGTCTATCTTGCCGAGGACGCAGATCTGGTCGTGGCATTTGCCGTCTATCAGCGGTATGATTTTTCTGTGGGCTATCTTTCGCTCTTTGAAAACCAGCGCGCCTTTCTCGACGCCAACAAGTTCTTTGGAAAACATATCGCCGTGCTCGGCTCGAGCGGTTCGGGGAAATCATGCGCGGTGGCGTCCATCCTCCAGAAAGTTACGAAATACCCGGACACGAACATCATCATTCTAGACATTCACAACGAATACAAGACTGCATTTGAGGGTGGATGCAACCACTTGCCCATCGCCGATTTCGAACTCCCCTTCTGGCTGATGAATTTCGAAGAAATCCGGGAGATGTTCATCGACGAGCGCGATGACAACGCGGCATCTCAGATCACGGTATTGAAGGACCTGATCGTCGCTTCGAAAAAAGGCAAGAATCCTGAACTGTCCAACATTGTTACGGTCGATACGCCCGTCTATTTCGAGCTTTCCGAGATTCGTGCAAAAATGCAGTTCCTCGATACGGAGAAGATCGGCTCGGGTACGACGGTGGCGAAAGAGGGCCCGTTCTACGGCAAGTTCACTCGATTCCTCGTGAGACTCGACGGCAAACTGAACGACCCGCGCTATGCGTTTATGTTCCGGCCAAAGATGTACGCGCAGACGGCCAAGCTGAAAGACCTGCTTTCCAAGATCCTGGGAGCTGACGGCTCCGCGCAGGTGACCATCCTGGACCTGAGCGGCGTTCCGTTCGATATTGTCAACACCATCGTTTCTCTCCTCGCCCGGCTGATCTTCGACTTCAACTTCTGGAATCCTTCCCGACGCGATTTCCCGATTCTTCTTGTGTTCGAGGAAGCCCACAATTACCTGCCGAGCAGCGGTATCGGCACAAGTGCAGCCAGGCGGACGGTCGAACGGATCGCGAAAGAAGGCCGAAAATACGGGGTGAGCATCATGGTGGTCAGCCAGCGGCCCGTCGAGGTGTCGGAAACAATTCTTTCTCAGTGCAACAACTATGTGATCCTGCGCCTGACCAACCCGCTCGACCAGAATTACGTGAAGCGGCTGGTGCCTGATTCGTTCGCAGGATTGGTGGATGTGCTGCCCTCGCTCCGCCAGGGTGAAGCGCTGATCGTGGGCGAGGCGATTTCCATGCCGCTCCGCGTGCAGGTCGATTTTCCCAAGCCGGAACCCGACAGCAGCGACATCAAGTTCTATGAGAAGTGGAAACACAGTGATACAAAAACGGTGATCGAAGACGTGGTGACCCGCTGGTGGAAGCAGGAACGAGGCTAACCGAGGAGAGACTATGTTTATGAAGGAAGCAGAGGACATCAGGTCGGTCGACATCACGCCGGAAACGCTGTATCACGGGCGGCGGGAGTGGATCAAGATGGCAACCGCGGCATTGGGTGGAATCGCCATGAATTCCGTGATGCCTGAAGGTGTCCGGGGCAGCCAGGAAAAGCCCAAAACGAAAGGGCCCTACGACACTGACGAAAAAATCAATTCTTACAAAGACATCACAACGTACAACAACTTCTACGAGTTCGGCACGGACAAGGGCGATCCGGCTGAGAACTCAGAGAAGTTCAAACCGAAACCGTGGTCGGTCGCAGTCGAGGGCCATGTGAAGAAGCCCGCCGTCTATAATCTTGAAGACATTCTTAAGCAGCAAAAAATAGAAGAGCGCGTGTATCGCATGCGATGCGTCGAAGGCTGGTCGATGGTAATTCCGTGGATGGGGTTTCAGCTGTCCGAATTCATCAAGAGACTCGAGCCGACATCGAAGGCGAAGTACATGGCGTTTGAGACACTGTTCCGTCCCGAAGAGATGGTGGGCCAGCGCAGACCGTATCTGACCTGGCCGTATGTGGAAGGATTGCGCATGGATGAAGCGATGAACCCACTCACGCTCCTTGCGACAGGTTTATACGGAAAGCCGTTACCCAACCAAAACGGCGCCCCGCTCCGCCTGGTGACGCCATGGAAGTACGGGTTTAAGGGCATCAAGTCGATTGTGAAGATCAGGTTTGTCGAGAGTGAGCCTCCCACAACGTGGAACATTGCCGCACCGGATGAATACGGGTTCTTTTCCAACGTGAACCCCGATGTGGACCATCCGCGCTGGAGCCAGGGGACCGAGCGCCGCATAGGAGAATTCCGGAGGCGCAAGACGCTTATGTTCAACGGCTATGCCGACCTGGTGTCAAGCATGTACGCGGGCATGGACATGAAGATGAATTACTAAGAGAAAATCCTAATTCCGAAATCCTAAATCCGAAACAAATCCTAATATCAAAACCCTAAGCGCAGGAGATTCGAATTTCGGAATTTGGATTTCGAGCTTGTTTCGAATTTAGAGATTAGTATTTCGAATTTCCACATCGGTTATTTCAAAACCTGTGACGCGTCCCGAATTCGTCCGCAAAATTCTTAAACCCGTTGTGTTCCTTGTTTGCCTGTTGCCTCTCGGCATCCTCGCTTACAATTTCCTCACCGATAACCTGAGCGCGAACCCGCTCGACGACATCACGGATACCACGGGAACCTGGACGATCCGTTTCATCGTGATTACGTTGTGTGTCACACCCTTGCGGCGAATCACGAAGGAGGCAATGGTCGGACAATTTCGACGCATGTTCGGCGTGTATGCCTTCTTTTATGGGTGTCTGCATTTCCTGACGTATCTATATTTCGACAAACTGTTCGAATGGAATGAGATCCTGGCGGACATCCCCAAACGTCCCTTTATTACTGTGGGTTTCACCAGTCTGTTTCTTATGCTTCCCCTTGCGCTCACGTCCACAGACCGGATTACGAAGGGGATGGGCGGCAAGCGCTGGACTGCTCTTCACCGTCTCATCTATTTCACGGCCATAGGCGCCGTGATTCACTATCTCTGGCTGGTGAAGGCAGATACGAGCCGCCCCTTGACATATGGCGGCATTGTCGCCCTGCTGCTGGGATACCGGCTATGGGTATATCTTGCTCCAAAGATGACTTCGTATTTGGCAAAACTGAAACAGCAACCTGCCCCGTTGACGAAAACAGAAACACAATGAACCAGACTGGCTTGAATTCCAGAGTTTTGTTCCCTACATTCGCAGACGTTGTTTTTCATCCTACAGTATCTTAACCCAGAGAGGCCCGTATGCAATATTTCTTCCTTGTGTTGTTCGTCGTTGCTCTTGCTGGATGTTCCGGCATGTTGCTGAAGCCTGCGGAGTTCGCATGGCCGGTCGAAAGCGTCATGACCGTCGACTCCAAAGGAATGGTTCAGGAGGATCGGTATAGCATGTCCTTCAGCGTCAAGCCGATACTGCTGGAAGAGACGGGAGATACGATGCGGATGTCGAGACACACCGTCCGGATGATCCGCGACGACCGCGGTTACTATTTCCTCACAGCGGCGAAATTCAAGAACGTCTATGTGCTCACCGCCGATGACGGGGCGCTCAAAGTGGCCACGAAAATCCTCGTGAAGGAAACGGGGCTCGACAACCCGGCATTCAACCAGCGGCCGCCCTACATTCAGGTGCTCAACGAAAAAGACAAGCCGGTTTTGATATCACGCGATGGAATTCACCAAGGAGGTCGGTAATGAGAACACTGGTCGGGTTGTTGGTCTTTGTCTCGTTTGCGCTCGCGCAGGAGAAGTCGGATTATCAGGTTGTTCAGGAATTCCAGGTCAAATACAAGGCGATACAGAAGGCCACCGAGGCGGCAGCCACCGTGCAGGACTGCGGAAGCATCGCCTACAGCATCAATGAATTGGAACGGGAAAACGCCGATTACAAGAAACTACTCGACAAATCGCTCTACCCGGATGGTTTCGAAGGCAAAATCCAAAACGCCAGACTCCAGCTACGGCTCACGCAGGATAAACTCGGCGTCATCGAAGACCAGGTGAATCGCATCGCCGAGTTGCGGGCACAGGTCGATTTGTTGTCAGAGCAGGTGTCGCAACTCAGCGGCGAAAACTCCAGCCTGCTGAAACAGATTCAGAAAATGAGTTCCGACAAGAGCAAAGCAACGATTGACTCGCTGCAGGGCCTTATCTCGAAATTGCAGGCCGGCATCCGTCAACGGGACCAGCTGATCTTTGCTCTTGTGGACAGCCTGTTTCTCCAGTATGACAAAGATGTGGCTTCGCTCAAGGATGTTGAAAAGCAAAGCCTCGTCGGGAAGATCGAAAAAGGGAACGTTTTCACGAGCATCAAGAAGTCGATCCGCGATAATGTCGAGTTCCTCGATGCCGCGTCGTTCACCGGCAAGGATGTGGCGGAAATGGCAAAACAGCAGCGCAAGTTCGAAGTCCAGTGGCAGGGATTTGGGAAAAAGCTGGCTGCCATTTATGCGACCGGCAAGAAAGGTGCGAACGAGGTCGCGCAGATCGACACGATGCTGGCGGACTGGGGCCGAAAAACGAAAGGGATATTCTGGCATCAGCTCAACCTCCAATTCCGTGATCGCGGGTTTGCCGTGAAGGAGTTCAGTTCGGGAAACCAGTTCAACGACCACATCCAGGAGTTCATTGACGGTGAAATCACGGTGGCGGCAAAAGCGAAGAGCGATGAACTCTACAAACGCTACGTGATTTTTTCCGATTCGGTGTGGAGAGGAGATGTGAAGCCGGGGTGGCTTCCACTTCTCGTGGATCGCGGCGAACTGTCGGATTCCCAAGTACAAGCGCTCGACGACAAAGTCGATGAATGGCGAAAAACCGTTCAGCCTCCGCAAACCATCATGTATATCCTCATTGCCCTGGTTCTGGGCTTGATTGCCTGGTTTGCGTACAAGCGAATGCAGAAAGGAAAAGCTGCTCCTCCGGCAGCGTCTTCCGCAACAAAGAGTTGATAATCAAGCGGGGATGGAGATGCGGCTGGGGAGCGAGAACAAAGGGCGGGTTATCAACCCGCCCTTGCTGTTTTCATATCTACTCGTTGTTCGGGAGCGGAGAAAAATCAAGACGCACTGAGCGCAGCTTCCCTGCTTATTCCTAGAGCGAAGTCGAAGCGCGCACATGGCAGTCTTCGACTCCGTTCGCATAAATCGCTCACTGCGCTCAGACTGTAAAGAGTTTTTTAGCGTTGTTCGGGAGCAGACTTGTCCGCCAGTTGTTTGGCGGAGCTCCCTCACAACGGGGTGAGGAACAAGTTGCGAAATAAAAGAAAAAGCTAGTTGCGAAGGAGGTCCACTCCTGAGCCACAAGTGCCGATGAACAGGTTCACTCTTCATATCGTAGCCGTTTTATTTCCGGCCTCGCTTCTCCTTGGACAAATCCAACTTCAATCTGCATTTCCAAGCCTCTCTTTTACGAGGCCAGTCGACATACAGGCTCCTCCTGACAGTTCAAACCGCCTGGCCGTTGTCTCGCAACCAGGCATCATCTACATTTTCCCGAACTCTTCTTCGGTCCAATCCGCAAAAACGTTTCTTGATATACGTGATAGCGTTCAGAGTACGGGTAATGAGGAAGGTTTGCTTGGCCTTGCCTTCCATCCTGATTTCAAGAACAACGGGTATATTTTTGTGAACCACACAGGAAAGAACCCCCGGCGGGATGTAGTGGCCCGGTACACGGTCAGCGCAGCGAACCCTGATTCCGTTGTCAAAAGCAGCCGGGTCTCGATTTTTGAAATCTACGACCCCTACTCGAACCACAACGCGGGCCAGCTTGCATTTGGCCCCGACGGTTTCTTATACGTCGGGACAGGAGACGGCGGGTCGGGCGGGGATCCACAGAACCGCTCGCAGAATCCAGATTCTTTGCTGGGAAAAATGCTTCGGATTGATGTTGACAATGTGGACCCCGGGCGCAACTATGCGATACCGTCAACAAACCCGTATTACGGCATGACCAGCCCGCGTCCGGAAATCTGGGCGACGGGGTTCCGCAATCCCTGGAGGTACAGCTTCGACCCCGTGACGGGATGGCTGTGGGCGGGCGATGTGGGCCAGGGTGCATGGGAAGAAATAGATATCGTGGAAAAAGGAAAGAACTACGGGTGGAGAATCATGGAGGGAAACCACTGCTATAATCCGTCCACAGGCTGCAACTCGGCAGGTCTTACACCGCCCGTCTGGGAGTACGACCATTCATCGACGGGCGGATTCTCGATTACGGGCGGCTATGTCTATCGGGGTGCAAACATACCCGAACTGCAGGGAAAATACGTGTATGCGGATTATGTCTCCGGCAGAATCTGGTTTCTGACATACGACGGCGTCAATCCGACTGTCAACAATCT
>JANOGR010000096.1:0-14962 GCA_031406095.1 Ignavibacteriales bacterium | reverse complement strand
CTCGACCCCGAAGGCCTGCCCGCCTCAATGAATTCATAGAGGCAGGCGGGGGTCGTATATTCAAGGTCGGGACAGCGTCCCGACCTACAGCATTAGTGTACTATCCCGAACCCTGAAAGGGTGAGATCGATAGCACAATTCCTTCTTACCACTTCAGAATATTGATTTCATCCAGATTCACCGTTTGCTTTCTCCGGAACAGCGCGATAATAATTGCGAGTCCGATGGCTGCCTCCGCCGCAGCGACGGCCATAACAAAGAATACGAGTATTTGTCCCGTCGGGTCGCCCCATTGTGCCGAAAACGCAACCAAAGTCAGGTTGACTGAATTCAGCATCAATTCAATCGACATGAAAACGATGATGGCGTTTCGGCGAGCCAGCACACCGCCGGCTCCGATCATGAACATCGTCGCGCTGACAATCAGATATGGTTGAATGTCAGCCACTATTCGATTTTTCTTTTCGCGAGAACGACCGCGCCGACAATGGCTGCCATCAGAATCAGCGAAGTGACTTCAAACGGAAACAGAAACTTCGTGAACAACTGACTGCCGACAAATTCGGCCGTCCCTATTTCTGCCGCCCGCTGCGCATTGATGGGAGTGTAGGAAGACCCCAGAAAGCCCAAGACATAGACCAGCTCCATGAGCAACCCAAAGGCCAATCCAGCCGCCACAATCTTTTTCCACGACATCCCGTCAATGAGCTTTCGCTCGTCGCCGAGATTCAGGAGCATGATGACGAATACGAAGAGGACCATGATCGCCCCTGCGTACACCAGAATCTGGATGACGGCAATGAATTGCGCGTGAAGAGTCAGATACAGACCGGACAGGCAGAAAAAATTGAGGATGAGATACAAGGCGGAAATGACTGGGTTCCGCCGTGTTACCACGAGGAGGGCTGACAGAATTCCCACAACTGAAAGAAGATAAAATGTAAAAGACTCGAGGGTCACAGGGGAGGTTCCAAAGATGCTACCTTCATCGCCGCATCAGGGCTCTCGGACCCATCGAATCAGCTCGGGAATGGTCGGCCGTTTGCCGTACACCAAAATCGCGACGCGGAAAATCTTTCCCGCCGCCCACATCATGATGAGAACAGATACAATCAAGAGACCTATGGTACCGAGTATTTCCCACGTCTCAGGCATCTGGATCGGAATTCTCAAAACCATGAATGTCGGCGTGAGGATAGGAATAAAAGAGAGAATCTTGTACAGCATGGAGTCGGGGTTCTGCATCACCGGCATTGCCAGCACGATCGGAAACACAAGAGCCAGGCTTACGTACGTAGTGATTTGTTGTGCTTCCTGTTCTGTCGTTACAGGAGATCCTGCTGCAACAAAAATCGCCGAATACAATAAGTAGCCAAGGATGAAATATACAAGCGACAGCAGAATATGTTCCGGCGTAAAAATCTGACTACCGGTTTTCATCGATACGGCAAGGCCGATAACGCCCCAAATAAGCATCTGGACTATGCCAAGGCCGCTGAGTCCGAGGATTTTGCCCACCATAAGATCCCTCGCAGAACACGACGACAGCAAAACTTCGATAACCCGGTTCGATTTTTCCTCTACAACGCTTCGGATCAGCAGCTGGCCCATTGTCAGCACGAGAAACATGAGCATCATGATGACGATATAGGCGCTAAAAAATGTTTCGAGAAACCCGGATTCTTTCTCCTCCCCTTTTTCATTGACCTTGATGGAGCGGACATCAACATCGGTCATAAGATTGCGGACGAGTTTTGGGTCGTAGCCTTTCAACGTCAATCTTTTTTCAACGACTACTTCTTCGATTGTCCTCGAAAAGCGCTCTTGAAGCCGAATGTTCCCAACATTCGGAGCCCGATATTCGACTTTTCCGCTGTCGTACACGGTAGCAGGGATAGTGAAGTATCCCTCTATCCTATCATTGGCAATCATGGAATTCGCAAGCGACTTGGTGCTTTCCAAATCCCCCTGATGTGGAATTGTCTCGATTGCGTAGTTCGGCCGCTTGTCGGGCAACTTGTATTTTTCCTCGAGCCTGGCAGACAGTGGCCCGGCAATCGAGTTCGTCTGATCAATCATTCCAATGGTAATGGGTTTTTCATCCGGCCTAGTCGCGAGCAAACCGGGAAGAATTCCGAAGGCAAGCATAATCACAGGCATCAACACAAGCGAAATGATGAAGGCCTTGGATTTCACTTTCTCCAGGAATTCCCACCTGGCAACCTGGAAATACTTCATGAGCCTTGTCCTCCGCCCGATTCCCGCTGCTCTTTCTCAACCCGGGATTTCAGTGTGAGATATCTGTAGAACGAGAAGGCCACAGCAGCAAAGACGAGGGCCGGCAGCATGAAAGAGGGCTCGGGTTTCCCAATTTCGAAGGCCAGCAACACGACCGCAAGAAGGATCCCTCCAATCATGGAGAGCAACTGCTTTCGGATCCTTGGGTCCTTGTTCACGCTCGATTTCTTCGGGGCAAGAAGCAGCTCCTCTGCCTTCACTTCCGGTTCCTTGGGAATTCCCACGACATTGACAAAAATAGAATTCAAAGAAGGTTCCACCACTTCAAACTTCCTCAGATTCAATTTTGTGTCGAGTTTGCCAAGCAGATCCGTCGCTCTCCCAATATCGACCAATTCCAACTCTGCGTAATTCTGGTACACATCCGCCTTCTTCACCATCGGCAGTTGCTTCAGGAAAGAACCATCGCCTTCGAACTCCAGGTGCACGGAGTTTGTCCCGTATTTTTTCTTGACATCCCTCAAAGCACCGCCGAGCACAATCTTGCCCTTGTTGATCAGACAAATGTTATCGCACATTTTCTCCACTTGTTCCATCTGATGCGTCGAAAAAATGACGGCTGTGTTTTGCTGACGCACTTCCATCAAAATATCTTTCAGCAGAATCTGGTTGACCGGGTCAAGGCCGGAGAAAGGCTCGTCGAGAATCAGCAGCTGCGGTTTGTGGATGAGGGCTGCGATGAGCTGGATCTTTTGCTGGTTTCCTTTCGAAAGCTCCTCGACCTTTCGGTGACCCGCATCCTTCAACCCAAAGCGCTCAAGCCACCGTTCTGCCAACGGCGTAGCCTCATGAGCCGATAAACCCTTGAGTGAGGCGAAATACAGAATGACGCTGATGATCTTGCTTTTCTTATACAGCCCGCGTTCTTCCGGAAGGTATCCGATGATGTTCCACATCTCCGGGCTAAACGGTTTTCCGTCGAATGTGATTTCACCGCTGTCGGGCCGGATGATGTTCAGGACCGTGCGAATCGTCGTCGTCTTGCCGGCGCCGTTGGGGCCGAGAAGCCCGAACAACTCGCCTCGCTGAACCTCGAGCGACACACCGTCGACCGCAACCACGGTGTCGAATTCTTTTCTGAGATTTGTGACTTTGAGCATAATTAGAAACTAACCGCAAAGGACGCAGAGGAGGCGCGAAGATCGCAGAGGGTTTACTCCTCGAGTCGATTTACAACTCTTTTGATTCCATTCCTCAGTTGAGTGACATTGAAATTTATGAGCAAACCCAATTTGGACTTGCTCAGCTTTAAATATGTGAGTATCTGTGCGAGATGGACATCATTGAGAACTTCGACTGACTTTATTTCTACTATCACTTTACCTTCAACAAGTAAGTCGATGCGATAACCGACTTCGCAAACCTCATCCTTGTAAACTAGAGGCAAACCCAGCTGCTGTTTGACCTCAAGACCTCGAAGGGTGAGCTCTCTTTTAAGCGTTGCTTCGTAGGCTGATTCAAGTAATCCAGGCCCGAGAGCTTTATGAACTTCAATCGCTGCCCCAATAATCTCTTTTGATAGCTCATTCTCAGTCACTTTCTTTGCGTCCTTAGCGCCCTCTTTGCGAACTTTGCGGTTATCTTTCCCTTACGGCGCAAGCCTGTAAATCATCCTCGGAAACGGGATTGTCTCCCGTACGTGATCGAGTCCGCAAATCCAGCTTACTGTTCGCTCGACACCGAGGCCAAACCCCGCGTGAGGTACGGTGCCGTACCTGCGCAAATCCAGGTACCACTCAAAAGCTGCCTGCGGCAATTTGTGCTCTTTAATTCTCTCCAGCAAAACATCTAGATTGTCCTCACGTTGGCTGCCGCCAATGATTTCCCCGTATCCTTCAGGGGCGAGAACATCCAACGCAAGCGCCACTTTTGGATTCTCCGGGTCGCGCTTCATGTAAAATGCTTTCACTTGAGCGGGATACCGATGCACCATTACTGGTCTGTCAAATTCCTCCGAAATAACGGTCTCATCCGTACCGCCGAGGTCGCCTCCCCATTCAAATGTTATTCCCTTCCTTCTCAAAATCTCGACAGCCTCATCGTAACTGATGCGCGGGAGCGGCTTTTTCACGTTTTGGAGTAACGTCGTATTACGTTCGAGAGCTTTCAGCTCCGGTTCACGAGTTTTCAAAACTGTTTGCACAATGTACTCAAGGAATTCTTCTGCCAACTCCATGTTGTCATTCAGGTCATTGAATGCGACTTCAGGCTCCACCATCCAGAATTCGGATAAATGCCGGCGAGTCTTCGACTTTTCAGCCCTGAACGTTGGCCCAAAACAGTAAACCTTTCCGAACGACATCGCACCCGCCTCGGCATACAACTGGCCGGACTGGGTGAGATAAGCCTTTCCGAGGTCAAAGTACTCCGTTTCGAACAACGTGGATGTGCCTTCAACGGCGTTGGGAGTGAGAATCGGCGAGTCGATGAGTGTGAAACCACGGCCATCGAAAAAATCCCGGATGGCTTTGATAATGGCGTGCCGAACACGCATGACCGCATGCTGGCGTGAGGAGCGAAGCCATAAATGCCGCCGGTCGGCGAGAAACTCGACTCCATGTTCCTTCGGAGTTATCGGATATTCTTGTGCCACCTGAATGATGTCGAGACCGCTTACATCAAGCTCGAACCCTCCGGGCGCCCGGTCATCTTTTCGCACCTTGCCTCGAACGGAAAACGACGATTCCTGAGTCAACGCATCGAACGTGGAAAAAACCTCATCCGAAACATTTCCTTTGACCATGACGCACTGGATAATCCCGGTTCCATCACGCAAAAGCAAAAATCGGATCTTGCCGCTCGAGCGTTTGTGGTAGAGCCAACCCTGAAGTTGAACCTCCTGGCCGACGTGCTTCGAGAGGTCTTCTATATAGATGCGGGGCATGCAGGTTTACAAAAAGGCTGAAAAATATAGCAAAGTAATAGTACTTCTTCAATCAAAATGGAGAAAAACTGAGGAGAAAATGCACTGCAGTAGGAAAGATTCTTGAATTGGCGTAAGGTCAATGAATCATAACGGAAGGTCGCGATGAGACGAGTCAACTGGTTTCGAGTCACCCCTTTCGTTACGCACCTGGTTCCCAACGTCGACGTCCTTGAATTTTGCTTCGGCAACATCCTTGTATTCCTGTAGCGGCTTCGACGGTTGAGTCTGGTTCGGAGCTGGCGGCTGGTGAGACGGGCGTCTCGTAAAACCAAAGAAAGCCCGTAAAACTCCGGAGACGATGATGAACAGGATATAAAAAAGAAAAGCGTAAAGAAGAAACCGCATCATAGTGTTCCTGTTGAGACTCCCAGAATTCCTGCTAAGACTCCCGGAATCTCATTTCGGTTCCTTTAAGATTCCGAGAGTCTCGCTCGTTTTCCGGGAGTCTCGGTGTTTACTTTTTCACACCCGGATTATAGTACTCAATCGGCGCCCGGTTCGGCCGGAGAATCTGTTCCATTAACTCTTCAAAATCCTCTTTCTTGCCAACGAAGTCAATATCTGTCGCCTTCACAATAAGCAAAGGAGACGTTTTATAACGGAAGAAAAAGTAGTTATAGGCTTCGTTCAGGTCCCGGATATACTCCTCGGACATACTCTCTTCCATCTTTCTCGCCCGCCTCTTTATGTTAGCCATCAAACGATCTGTGCTGGACTGGAGATAGACAACGAGATCAGGGTGAGGAATATTTTTTTCCACGGCTGTGACGACTGTTTCATACAGTTTCAACTCTTCATCTTTCAGTGTCAGGTAGGCAAAAATCTTGTCTTTTTCAAAGATATAATCTGATACCAGGTACGAGTTGAACAAGTCCGCCTGGAAAAGTTCCTGCTGCTGTTTGTATCGGCTCAGGAGAAAGAAAATCTGGGTTTGAAATGCGTAGTGATCCTTGTCCTCGTAGAACTTCGCGAGAAAAGGGTTTTCATCGAATTTCTCCAGCACGAGCCTCCCTCCCAGCCGTTCGGCGATCATCTGAGCCAGCGTGGTCTTCCCGGCGCCGATGGCTCCCTCGATCGCAATGTAGCGGACCTCCTTGGGAAAGTGCAATCAGTGCTCCTGCAGACGTGTGGTCAATTCTGTTTTCCGGACGACCCCCGAATCGGTACACTCGGTAAGAAGTTCTGATATGTTCTTTCCTCGCACGGGGTCGATGAAAAAATGCGCAATTTCGTTCAGCGGAACAAGGACAAAGCGGCGAAGCCCAACCTCTCGATGGGGCACTTGCAGCTTCTTTTTATTCACAACCTGATTCCCGTAATAAAGGAGATCAAGGTCGATTTCTCTCGAACCCCACCGCTCGGTCCGATGCCTTCCGAGTTTTGCCTCGATGGATTTGATACCTGAGAAAAGCTCGTCGGGGTCCATATTCGATTCCAGCTCGACCGTCATATTCAAGAACTCTGGCTGATCCTTGTTGCCGTACGGTTCTGTTTCGTAGACTGAGGACATCCCGACGACTTTCGTAGTGGATAGTTCACTCAGCTCCTTCACCGCCGAGTCAAGATATCCGAGCCTATCGCCTACATTCGAACCCAGGCCTATATAGATGTTCCGGGTCATTTCCTTGAATTCTCGATTTCCACTTCCACGTAATCAATGACGCCTCTGACCGGCGCGCCGGGTTTTCGGACCCGAACCACCACCTTCCGGACTTTTTTGAAATTCTTCAAAATACCGTGGCCGATGGTATTCCCCAGTGATTCCAACAGAAAATGTTTCTTCCCGAGAACGAGACCCTTAATGCAATCATAGACTCGCTCATAGTCCACGGTTTCTTTGAGATGGTCGGATTTTGCCCCCTTGGACAAATCACAATGCAGCTCCACGTCAACTTCGAACTTTCCGCCGAGGTTTTGTTCGTCAGAAAGGACACCGTGGTAGGCGTAGAAAACGGCGTTGTGGAGTCGGATGATGTCGAGTCTATTTTTCTTTGCCATAAAGTCTTCTCAAGGAAAAGCCGACGAGAAAAAAGTCAGACTTCTACGAGACAGCTGATAATATCGAGAGTCTTTTGCATTTCTTGTTCGTTAAATGGAATAACCAAGTGCGATTTGAATTCCGTTGTAGTTGCCTACTGAGCCGAAACTCGATGGTGCAGATCCCGCAAGCATTGGATTGACGGCAAATCGCAACGAGATTCCATCCTCTTGAGGTTGAAACCTATATCCGATAAACAATGATGTTCCAAATCCGGCAGTCTTCAGGGAAGAAACGTAACCAAAGGAGATTTCCAATTTGTGGACAGTTCCAGTCAGATAACTGATCAGCAATGAACCGGTCGGACCAATAGTATGATCTATACCTCCAGACCCAATCCCGGCACGAACCGAAAACTGTTTTGCAAACTGTTGGTCGAATGAAAGCGCATACATTTAACAGGACACTTTACTGATTTTTTATTTAGAACGACGACGCAAAAGTCAGACTTCTACTTGGTTTACCTCCGTACCATCATCTGTATTGCGTTTCTCAGCCTCCTCACCACCGTTTCCTTTCCCAATAGCTCCATCATCTCGTACAAGCCAGGCCCCACCGTCCTTCCGGATAATGCCAGCCGGGTCGGATGAATCAGCTTCGCCGTTTTTATTTGCAGTCGCTCAGCCAGCGCCTTGACAACGGTTTCTATATTTTGATGATTGAAATCTTTCAGCGCTTCAAGCTCGTCCGCGAGAGCAGAGATTCTCTGATTTGTCTCTGCCTCCCAATGCTTCTGCCGGCCGGCTTCATCGAAAACCTTCGGCTCTTCAAAAAAATACGAACTGAATTCTGCAAAATCCTGTACGAGCGTCACTCGCTCTTTCATGAGCGCAATTGCCTTCAACAAGTAACCCTCGTTTGAAACTGCGATCCCTTTTTGCATCAGAATAGGTTTCACCATTTCGGCCAACTCTTTGTCGGTTTTTCGCCTGATGTGCTGTTGGTTGATCCAATTGAGTTTTTCCACGTTAAATACGGCCCCAGACTTCCCCACCCGTTCGAGCGAAAATTCCTTTATCAGTTCCTCCAGTGAGAAAATCTCCCGCTCATCACCCGGATTCCATCCAAGAAATGCCACAAAGTTGACAATGGCTTCTTTCAGATAGCCTTTCGAGCGATAATCCTCCACCGCAACGTCCCCCTGGCGTTTGCTCAACTTGGTCTTGTCCGGGTTCAGGAGAAGAGGCAGATGGGCGAACTGCGGTAAGTTCCATCCGAAATACTGGTAGAGCAAAATGTGCTTGGGCGTGCTGGAAAGCCATTCTTCTCCCCGAATGACGTGGCTGATTTCCATCAAATGGTCATCCACCACAACGGCAAGATGGTATGTCGGAAACTTGTCGGACTTCACCAGCACCTGATCATCGAGCACCTTGTGAGCGATTGTGACTTTCCCGCGAATCAGGTCTTCAAACGTCATTTCCCCGCCCATCGGAACCTTCATTCGTATGACATGCTGTTCGCCGGCCACCACCCGCGTTGCAGATTGTTCTGGAGGAATATCACGACAGTGTCTATCATACGAAGGTGGGAGTTTCATTGCTATCTGCTTCTGCCGGACTTGATCCAACCGCTCCGGGGTGCAGAAACAGTAATAAGCCTGGCCCCGCTCGATGAGCTGCTGGGCGTGTTTGTGGTACAGCGGCAATCGCTCTGATTGCACATAGGGTCCGAAAGCGCCGTCCTTGTGTGGCCCTTCGTCATAATGCACACCCGACCAATCAAGTGCTGCGATGAGACTCTCAACAGCACCTTCCACCTTTCGGCTCTGGTCGGTGTCTTCAATGCGGAGAACAAACTTGCCGCCTTGGCGCTTCGCAAACAAGTAGTTATAGAGGGCAGTCCGAAGACCGCCGACATGGAGAAAGCCGGTGGGACTTGGGGCAAATCGAACTCGAACCTGAGCGCTCATGGGAGGAAGGAAATAAAAAAAGCGACGATGCCTGTCGCTTCACTGAATATGTTGCCGGATCGTCGCACGGTTTCTGCAACGAAGGTAACTGGAACTCTTTGTGAAATCAAGACACGGGAAACCTGACTGGCGTTACACGCGCACGATACTGATGGCTCGCTTCCCGCGCTGTTCACTCTTCATCTCGAATTCCACCGCGTCCCCCTGACGGAGGATGTTGCGAAAACCCGTGTCCTTCACGTTGGTTTTGTGAAAAAAAACTTCCTCGCCATCCTCGGCCTTGATGAACCCGAACCCCTTGGAATCGTTGTAGAATTTCACTGTGCCTTTTTGCATGTACTCATTCCTCTCGAAAGAAAAAACCCCGGTCAGGTTGCTGGCCGGGGTTGCTGTGTTGACGCCAGGTTATATCTTTTGAACCTTGGTGGCCTGGTAGCCTTTCGGCCCCTGTTCGACTTCGAACTCGACCGCGTCGCCTTCATTCAGCGTTTTGTAGCCTTCGCCGACGATCGATCGAAAATGCACGAAGACGTCTTCGCCGCTCTGACGCTTGATGAAGCCGTAACCCTTGGCCCCGTTAAACCATTTGACTGTTCCTTTTTCCATGGAACAAATCCTTTCTGTAAAATGAGTTTGAAAATGTGTACACGAGAGTCAGCTTTCGGCTGACATTACCCGCAACTTCGCTGACGATTGCGTTGCTGCATCTCGTGGGATTTGTCCACGAAAAAGAACTCTGACAATCGAATTGCGACGTAAATGCGTGGCTACGTCCCCCGAAAATCTCTTCAGGGACTTCACGGTGTACTGTGATTTGACAGTTGCATGATAAAGAAAATCCGAGAAAACAACAAGGGAAAAAATGACCATCCGAAGGGAAGGCGGCGGACTTCCGAAGTTTACGATGTAACCCGAGGTAAACTTCGGAAGTCTAAGCAAGGTTTCGGAAGGTTTTTCTCAGTTCAAGATGGTGTGAGTATTTTTTTTCCAAGAAGTTCGCGGTCTATGGCTTCTTCCAAAGAAGCCTTCGGCAATGCCCCAACTGACATTTTCGGCTTGTCGTCTTTGGGGATGAACAGAAGGGACGGAATGCTCCTGATTCCAAACGCACCGGCAAGTTCCTGCTCTTCATCTGTATTGACCTTATAGAAGTTGACCTTGCCTTCGTATTCGGCTGAAAGTTCATCCATGATCGGCCCAACCATCCTGCAAGGTCCGCACCATGGCGCCCAGAAATCGATCAGCGATGGAAGCTCGGCTGCGTATTTCCATTCCTTGTTTTGCTCGTAATTGAAGATTTTTTCCAGAAAAGCCTGTTTTGTAAGATGCTCGACCATTTCTTTCCCTTTGAATTGGCTGGATGTTGACTGCTATTTCTAATGAGATGCAAGGATTCGTTGAAGGATTCAGGCCGCCCGCTTTATCCAGCTGTCGCGCCATGTGCCCGTGCTCTCCGGATGGCAACAAGGATGAGATACCACATGAGCAGAACAAGCCACGGAAACTCTGGAAACGATGTTCCCCTCCGGCGCAATTCGACGTCGAATTTTCTACTGAAGAAGCTATGTTTTCTCACGACCGCCAGGGGTTCTCGCGTATCTGTTTCCAAAGTGAACGTCGTGCGCCAAAAATTCGATTTGAGAGTCACGTGTCTGCCATCTGAGAGCTCAATCTTCTGCGTCCTTTTGAAGTGTTCCTCTTTGATGGATATGATAGGTTCATCCTGATCACACTTCTTAACGGTAACCTCCGACTTAAAGAGCCCTTTCTGGTCAAACATCCAGCATCCATCTTCGCTCTCTGCTTTCGCCGCCATTCCCAGGAATTTCACCCACTCCAGCTTAGCCACAACTGTATCGCCTGCGCGCAGTTCATACATCGGTTTGAAAATGCTCGGATG
Organism: Ignavibacteriales bacterium; assembly: GCA_031406095.1. Lineage (GTDB taxonomy): Bacteria > Bacteroidota > Ignavibacteria > UBA10030 > UBA10030 > JANOGR01. Next base: position 3,888 of record JANOGR010000096.1, on the reverse strand, counting down.
AACCCATTGCAATTCACGGCCGATCATTGATTCGATACTTTTCATTTCCTAACGACCTCCCTTGGACTTCTTTTCCTCACTGCTGATTCCTTTGATCCGGCCAGACGACTTGGCCGCATTTGTCAGAAGAAATTCGATCTGCGCATTGACGCTGCGCAGATCGTCTGCCGCCCATTTCTCCAGAGCCGAATACAATTCGTCGTGCAGGCGCAGTAGAAATTTCTTCTTTTCGCTCATTGATACAGGGTTCCTGTGTTAATGACCGGGTGAGCCGGACTTTCCGACACAAGGGCCACCATGAGGTTATTGACCATCGTCGCCTTTTTCTCCTCGTCCAGCTCGACGATTTTGTGTTCGCTCAATAGCCGCAAAGCATCCTCCACCATGCCAACCGCTCCCTCGACAATCTTGCGGCGAGCCGCTATGATGGCCTGTGCCTGCTGACGCCGTAACATGGCCTGGGCAATTTCCGGGGCATACGCCAGATGGCTGATGCGTGACTCCGTGACCTCAACGCCCGCCACTTCGAGCCTTGTCTGTAGCTCTTTTTTGAGCTTCTCGGCAATCTCCTGAGGTTTACTGCGGAGAGATGAACGCTCCTCGTCCTGGGCATCGTATGGGTACTCGGAAGCAAGTCCCCGTATGGCAGTTTCACTCTGTATGGCGACAAATTCCTCGAAGTTTTGAACGTCGAACAGGGCACGGGCTGAATCTACAACCCGCCATACGACAACTGCGCCGATCTCAATGGGGTTGCCGTGCAGGTCGTTGACCTTGATTTGTTCACTGTTGAAGTTCCTGATCTTCAACGAGATGTGTTTCTTGAGAGCAAACGGATTCGCAAACCAGAACCCATCGTCTCTGACTGAGCCGATGTATTTCCCAAACAAAGTGAGCACCCGCGCCTGGTTCGGATTCACAATGAAGAACCCTCCAAAGAGGACGCAAGTAACAACGAATAGTGGAATTTCTGCCCACAACCAGGCAGGAGCCTCATTCTCGATCATCCAATAGATCAAGCAGACGTTCAGCACAAGCAGAACGAACTCCATAAAGAAGGCGAGGTACCCGCTAAAACGGTGTGCGGTTTTTTCAACGATCGTTTGCATGAATTTTTCCTTTCTGATGATGTGATATTGATATGATATCATATAGATATCAGAAAGTCAAGAGAAAAATGCGTAATCTTTTGCCCGAAAACATTGATCTCTCCAACTGGAACCAATTGATTGGTCGGCGATTTATTTCTATCTTTGGGTGCGCTCGCCTTGAATGGCTTGCAGGAGAGCTGGCCCGCCAAAAAGCTTTGGGCGGGCAGGCAGAACGTATCTTGGAGGGTTAGGCTAATGGTAAGTCACCGGTCTTGAAAACCGGCGTCCGCAAGGACTTGGGGGTTCAAGTCCCTCACCCTCCGCCAAGAATGCGGGAGTTTTTTGTTTACATGCTGTGGTCAAAGTCCGGTTCCCGTCCGTACGTTGGTCACACCGATGATCTTCGGGCTCGGATTCAACGACACAATAGAGGTTTGGTTCTTTCGACAAAAGCATATCGTCCGTGGAAGTTGATCTTTTCTGAGAAGTACCATAGTCGTTCAGAAGCTATCAAACGAGAGAAGTGGCTAAAAAGCGGAGTAGGTAGAGAGTTTATCAAATCAATAGTCAGAGAGTTAACCACATAACGGCTATTGCATCCGCCGAAGGCGGACGTCCGCAAGGACTTGGGGGTTCGAATCCCTCGCTCTCCGCAGACAGCCTGGCGGTGGTTGTGTTCTTTTCTTTGTTTTGAGTGTTCTTACAACATTTTTCAACACACGGAGAGGTGGCCGAGTGGCTGAAGGCACAGGTTTGCTAAACCTGCATAGGGGGTAACCTCTATCGAGGGTTCGAATCCCTCCCTCTCCGCAAGAAATCGAAATCCGTTTTTGAAGCCGATTCCAGAATCCAAAAGCGCTTTCCGCGCTCCGCGTGGCTCAAAAAGGAGTGTTCGATCTTTGATTTCAAAGTTCGAAGCGACTTTTTGAACAAATGAAGTTTTTCTTCATTTGTTCCCTCGTTTGCCAATTCCATATTGAATTTCAAAAACTCTTCGGTAAGTTCAAACCGATTATTCGCTTTTTGCTCAAAAGCCGACATTTCTCTTTCAGAGCTGGTTTTTCGGACATAACAATATGAACGGCAAAGAAGAGCACACAAAAGAAATGATGGGATTATGGATGGCCTGGTACAAGTCAATCGGTGACAAATTGGTAGATTCAGGTAATCCTCTTGTGGGAGGAAAAGAAGTTTTCTCAAAAGGAGCGAAAGATATAACTCCTGAAATGGGTCTTGTTGGTGCGTACTCTATCGTTAATGCTGCCGACATGGACGGCGCCATAACAATCGCTAAGGGATGTCCAGGTAAGTATGGAGTCAGAGTCTACGAAGCAATGCCAATGTAGACTGTATGAGAACATATACTCATAAACTAGGGGCGATCGGTTACAACTTTCGTATTTTCAAGTCTCGAGATTTTCTATCGATCGCAACAGATATTCTCTAGGTCTCTGGTCATCCAAACTGCGTGAGAATGACCCCGACTATTGTGATCGCCGCTCCCGCCATGAAGTTCCCGGTGATTGTATAATCGAGAAAAATCACCGAAAGAATCGCCGCCACGATTGGTTGGCCATTCGAAAAGACGGCTAGTTTCCCTGCTTCAATCCGCTTCAAGGCGTAGTACCAAAGAAAATAGCTGATAATCGACGTCCCGATGCCGAGATAGAAGATCCCCCCCCAATCAAGCGTCGAAAGTTGCGCATACTGGAAGCTCACCGTTGGCCCAATGGCGAACGGGAACAGCATCACACCCCCCACAACCGTCGCCAGCGTCGTTGCGCGTGTTGCACCGTATTTCAGCACCATGGGTTTACCTTTGATGGTAAACAGCGCCCAGCACACTACGGCAGTCAGAATTACGAGATTCCCATAGTTGTATTCGGAGGACAGGCTTAATCCACGTTCGAAGATGACGACAACGACGCCAGTAAAGGCAAGGAAAATTCCTGCCGATTTCTTCGGTGTAATCCGCTCCTTCAGAAAGAAACTGGACAACAGGAGCACAAACACCGGTGTCAACGCATACAGTAAGGCTCCGTTCGCCGGAGTGGTGAATTTCATACCGTACAAATAGAGCAGCTGGTTCACCGTCGCCAGCACCCCAAGGAACCCAATCCTTCCATAATCGGCTCGTTCAACTCTGAGAGACGTGCCACGTCCGAATACAAAAAGCAAGAGTCCCGCAGAAGAGATCAATGATCGGAGGAAAGTGAGCGTCAATGTATCGATATCCTGAACAACCGACTTCGCGACAATATGTGTGGCGCTCGCAGTGAGAGTTTGCAGCAGAAGGACAGCGTAGACATTCATCGGGGATCCAATATACGCTGAATCGCCGCGAGATTCCAACTTCTCGGCACGAAGTAGAAGTCTGACTTCTAACAGAGTCGAGGCTTCAGATATTAGAAGTTAGACTTTTACATTATGATTCCTTTCAAAAGTCTGACTTCTGCATCTCCTCTTTTGTTTTCAGCCCTTCATTCCTTATATTCACCCATATTTTGTCTGTCTTACTCTCCCACTTCTCTCATCACTTGGAGGAACCCATGAAACTCATTGTTCGAGTCGCTCCGTTGCTTGCGTGTTTCATAGCAGCCCTGTTTGTCCAACGGGCAGGCGCCCAGACCTCACTTTTCATCGACTCAAAGGTCGAGCAATATTTAGTGAACGAGCTTTCGGGCGATGTCGCGTGGGATAACATGCGCTGGCTTGCTCACTACCACAGGATGAGCGGCTCAAAAGAGTATCACGAATCTGCTTTGTTCATCGAAAAGAAAGCGAAGGAATACGGCCT
>JANOGR010000035.1:0-5168 GCA_031406095.1 Ignavibacteriales bacterium | reverse complement strand
CGCCATTTGAGCACCCAGTGAATGACCGGCGCATAGACCCAATTGAGGATCCTCGTGATCGGGTTTTGCTCCTCGGTGCGGAATTTTCCCCGTGTCAGCATGGTCATGAGCATTGGGACGAGCGTGATGGCAATAATCGCCGAGCCGGCCAAAACGAATGTTTTCGTGAATGCCAGGGGTCGAAACAACTTTCCTTCCTGTCCCTCAAGTAAGAACACCGGAAGGAAAGACACCACCATGATTGCGAGGGAATAAAAAATCGCCGGTCCGACCTGTTTGGCTGAGCGAATAGAGATCTCAACATAATCCTCCGTGCTCAGTTCACCCTTTTCTTTCTGGGCTCGAGCCACATTCCTATAGGCATTTTCCACAAGGACAATGGAGGCATCGACGATCACTCCGATGGCAATGGCAATTCCTCCCAGGGACATGATATTCGACGTAATGTTGAAGAGTCTCATGCAAATGAACGCAATGAGCACGGCAACGGGGATTTCGATAATGACACGAAGAACGCTTCGGAAATGAAGCAGGAAGAGGAAAACGACAATCGAAACCACGATCGCTTCTTCGACGAGGGCGTTTTTCAAGGTATCGACGGCCGCAACAATGAGGCTGCTCCGGTCATAGGCAGTCTTGAAGGAAACCCCTTCAGGCAATCCGGGAGTGATTTCATCAATGCGCTTCTTAACTCTTTCAATGACATCCATCGCGTTCTCGCCGTATCGCATCACGACAATGCCCCCCACAGCCTGGCCTTCGCCGTTTTTCTCGAGCGAACCGCGCCGGATGTCTCCCCCCAGCTGGACAGTACCGATGTTTTTTACGTAAATAGGCACACCATTAACTCCCGTGCCGACCACGATGTTTTCAACGTCGCGCACAGACTGTATATAACCCTGACCGCGAACGAAATACTCCGCGTCAGAGACCTCCAGGAGTTTCCCTCCCACATCGTTGTTCGACCGCATGACTGCGTATTTGATATCCCCGAGCGACACACCGAAGGCTTTCATCTTGTTCGGATTCACATCCACCTGGTATTGCCGCACATACCCGCCCACCGAAGCCACCTCCGCCACGCCCTGGATGCCCTGAAGGTTCAGCTTGACATACCAATCCTGAATTGCACGCAGGGTGCCGAGGTCATGTTTTCCTTCTAACGTATACCAATAAACATGGCCGACCCCTGTTCCGTCCGGGCCGAGCTGCGTTTTTGCACCGGCTGGCAACATGGACTGAATCGTCGAGAGTTTTTCGAGGACCCGACTGCGGGCCCAGTACAAATCCGTGTGTTCATTGAAAATGATGTAGATGAACGACATACCAAACATGGATTGTGCGCGTATGGCAACAACTTCGGGAACACCCTGCAACGAAGTGACGAGGGGGAACGTGATCTGATCTTCCACGAGTTTGGGCGATCGGCCCATCCACTCGGTGAACACGATTACCTGGTTCTCTGAGAGGTCGGGGATCGCATCGAGCGGTGTTGTTCCCACAGCCCAAATGCCCCAGCCGACGATAACCACGTAGAACAGGATCACAAAAAACTTGTTGCGGGCGCAGTAGTCAATTATTTTTTCAATCATAATGAGATCCTAATACGTCATCGTAGTGGTTTGATTAATGATTGTGCGGTTCAGGTTTCTTCTCTTCCACCTTATTCACCGGCGTCGTGTGTCCCGCATGTACATCAGTGGCCGACGGAAGCTGTAGCTTACTTTCAGAGTCAATCAGGAACCCGCCGCTTGTGGCCACCAATTCGCCTTCACGGATTCCGTCGAGGATTTCATGCAGACCGTCCGAGGACAAACCAAGCACCACGTTGCGCGGTTCGAACATGTTCGGCTGAATTTCCACCCACACGACGGTCCTTTTTCCTGTCGACAGAACTGCCGGCAAAGGAACAGTTAGCACACGTTCACGTATGACCGCAATCCGGGCACTCACAAACATATTCGGCTTAAGTCTGCCGGTTGAATTCGCAAACTCCGTCCGAACGCGTGTGGTACGGGTTTCGCTGTTGACGACGGGGTCGATGAACGTTACTTTTCCATGAAACGATTCGCCTGGAAACGACTGGCTCTCGATGTGAACCGCCTGTCCGATATGTACCATAGAAAGGTCTTGTTCATACAGATCGACAGAGATCCAAACCTTGGACAGATCGACCAACTGGTAAAGCAACATGCCTTCGTCCACATACTGGCCTTGCTGAACCTGCTTAAGAACGACCGTGCCTCTCATGGGCGAGAGAAAGCGCAGCGTGTTGTGAACGCGCTTCGTGACGGAAATCTCAGAAATCTGGTCCTCGCTCATGCCGAAATGAATTTTCAGCCGGTTTTTTACAGCTTCCAGCAGCCGTTCCTGGACTTCCCGATTCTGCTCGTGTCCGGCGGCCATGGCTTTCTGCAGAGCGTCGAGGGAAAGCAGGTATTCCTGCTGGGCTGAAACAAGGTCAGGGCTGTACAGCTCAAACAGGGCCTGATTTTTCTCGACAACTTCGCCTGTGTAGTTCACGAACAGGTTTTCGATGCGGCCACGAAATCGTGCGGAAACTGCTGCCTGGAGAGGTTCGGCAATATCTACGACGCCAACCGCCGAGATCGTTTTCTCGATGTTTTTTCTCGTTACCGGACTCGTACTGACGTTTGCCAGCACTCGTTGAGCGGGGGAGAGGCTGACGGCTGCCAGAGAGGCTGCTTGCTCAATAGACATCCCAGCCTGGGCCGTTTTCTTCACGAGAGCCATCCCGCACACAGGACATGCACCAGGCCTGTCTGAAATAACGGATGGATGCATCGGGCAGGTGTAATATGATGTGTCCTCCTGTGCTTCAGTCGACGAGCCCGCATGAGACTCATTGGCATAGACCGGCGTCCGATCCATTCCCATGGGAGATTTCCCGGGGTGATCACTGCGATCTCCGGGAATCATTGAATCAGTCCAATACAGGATCTTTCGTTCAGGTTTTGAAAACGGCTTTGGGTAGATAAACACGATAAACGCTCCCACGAAAAGTAACATCACAAAGCTAACGATAACGATCTTTTTCATTGTACAATTCCTTCCGTCACTTATTTGGAAACAATATCCGGTGGTCGGTACGCCCGTTCTGATAGGGCGTCGACAGCACCGTGCTATGCGACGCATTTAAAGTCGGCGAAAACTTTCTGATTGTTGCCGCTTGTGCCTGACCCTGAGTATCCTGTTCCTTAGAAGAACACGCCCCAAAGACAAGCGTTAGAATGAGATTCGCAATTATGATGATGGTTTTCATTGATAGACCCTATTCCTGAGATGAAGAAATCACGTTGATATCGGCCACTCCGACATTGCGTTCAAGCATTGCCAGCGCTTGCGTATGCTTCATTCGTGCCATCGCTGCATCCGTCTTTGCCATCCGGAGCATTCTGTACGAGTCCAGAAGCATGATGAACGAAGTCTTGCCGGTTTGATACTCCGTCAACTGGGCTTTTACCGATTGCTCAGTCTGCGGGAGAATAGTCTTTTCGTAGGTCTTTACGTTGAACTCGGCTGCCTTCACTTTCGAGTAAGCTTCCCGGATAAGGGCATCGACCATTCTTCTGGACCACTGAAGATTTGATTGACGGACGAGCGTCTGAGCCTCAGCTTCCTCCACACGGGAAGATGCCTTTGACAATGTCCAGGGGGCGAACGGAATGGTAATTCCCGCGTTAAACGACCAACGATTTTCCATGACCACGGGCATTCTGACATACTCGACTGAAAACTTGAGGTCGGGCAGATATTCCTGTTGCATCAGGTCCAAGTTGAGACCGCTTTCCACGACGGTCAGCGAGTCATGAATCAGCATGGGACGATTCACGGCCGCATAGTGAAGCAGTGTATCGAGTGGTTGACGCAGTGGCTCGATTGGCAGGATTTCCAGCTCACCAACCTGCGCAGTAGCAGGCCGATTGAGCAAAGCCTTCATCATGCTCTCGGCGGTGATCACCTCCTGCTGAAGTGAGGCTTCTTCGGCTCTCAGCTTCGCCAGCTCAACACTTGCTTTCAGAATTTCCTGCTGAGAGGCTTTGCCGACCGAATACTGTGTCGTCGCAACAGTTTGGATCTGTTCCAGCAGCTTCTGGTTTTCTTGGTTGAGGACCAGGGCGGCTCTCGCGTACTGGAGCATGGCGTATGTGGACTTCAGTCTGGCGACGGTCTCGAGCTCTTTCTCGATGTGGTCGTGATGCGCGTGTTCCGCCTGCACGACAGCGATATCTCGTTGCTTCGAGAGTTTTGTGGGAAACCGGATCATTTGCATCAGTTCGACGTTGGCATACGTGGCCTGATTGAAATTGGTGCCGGGGATTTCCATCAGCTTGAAAATGAGCTGCGGGTCATCCAGGGCAGAGGCCTGGGGGATTCTTCGTTCCGCAACCCGCATCTGAATTGTGGCGGCTGCGACCTCTGGATTCCTTGTGAGCGCCTCGATCACGAGAAACTGAAGCTCTTCGCGCTGGGCTTCCTGTCCAAACAAAACCAACGGCAAGAACAAGACCGACAAAACAAAAATGGGTAAACGATTCATTTCCGCTCCTTTTGAAAAACAATTGAATAGACTTATCCCTACTCGGATAAATCAGGACAGCGAAGGAGCAGAAATTAGATCAGAAAAACAGAGTTGAGAAGAAAAAGAGGAGAAGAGGAGTGATGGAGTGATGGATTGATGGAGCCGATTGAAGTCGGCTGCAAAACTGGCTCGATTACCGGAGTTGAGGAGATTACATCAAACGAAAACGTTTGAACCTTATCGAGCTTCAGGAACGGTGTTGTGTTGCGCTCGGCGCCGAGATTCTTGGCACAGCAGGACGGAGTTTCTGTCGAGATCGTCAATTGGCCGGGGCTTGAGGCCGGGGACATGTCGCAGGTGGGGTTCTCGCTGCTCATCATCGGGCAAAGATACTGCACAACGGGTACGCCGACGCTGAAAAAGGCGAACAGGAGTATCAGAATCGACGAGAAGACTATTTTTGCCGTTTTGTTCATTACTGTGTTAGAACCCATAAGAGTTGTTCTTCGTTCCCTGCAAACTTTAGGCCACCACCATATTAGCGAAAATAAGCTGGATTTGCAAGTGCGGGTTCTTGAGAATAGGAACTAGGGGCGGATTGTTGCAGGTTTTGCGAAACTTTCCT
>JANOGR010000031.1:0-2552 GCA_031406095.1 Ignavibacteriales bacterium | reverse complement strand
TTCCAGTGCGCTCAGCACATGGTTTGCAATCAGAAAATAGGATGCGGTGCTCGCGATTCGATAAAAATCGTTTGCCTCCCCGCGCATTTGGCTATAGAAAAAGAAATGAGGTGAAAGATTTCTTTGAAGTAGATCTGACGGCCCAAATGGTGTCCCATCGACTTTGAAGCTCTTCGCATCCCTCCATCCGCCGCCATATTGAGGATACTTTCCAATCAACTCATAGTACTGTTGCTCCGGTCTTCGCGGAAGTCGATGGGTAAACCCAGAGCCACCGATTCTGCCAATTTGGTCTTCGGAGGCGTTTAACTGATTCCAATCGACGCGTTCCCACGAAGGCAAGCTTGCGTTCGAATTGACAACAATACTCGAAGACTCATTGGCGTAATTCAGCTTCATCCATTCCGCATAAAGAACCACTGACCAATTCGCGTCCGCAAACTCTTCAAACTCGGTGGTCCTATTATCGCCTTTCGAATTGTAAAAACCGTAGACAATCCACAATCCCACCTCCGCTGCGACAAATCCTGCTGCTTCCAGGTAACTTTCTGTGTAGAGCTGGCCTGCGCCGGGAAGGACTGCAGAGTAGAGTGCTGCGTTCAGTGAGGATTTTCGATCTGACTCGGTCGAGGGAGAATTCAGAGAATCAGGTTGGACGGCAAACGCTGAAATCAGGTCATTCCGCACGTTCCCGGTGAGCGACAGCTTTGTTATTTCGCGCAGCTGAGCAATCGAAATTTGAAACACGACAAAAGCGCATATGAGTATCGAAACAAATACTGGAAATATTCTGAGCTTCTTCAACGATTCACCTTGTGTCCGACTGAAAGTCGGAAGCTACAACTGGTCTCACCTTTCACGTTTCACCAATTCGTTCAAATCAAAACCGAATAATACGCCGAGGTAAAACCGCCACTCTTCTCCGTACGTGACATCAACGCCTGAAAACTTTTTTGTGAACCGGTCAAAACCGTACGCACCGCTGAAGAAGATGCGAGTGGGATAGGCGTAAAACGAGAACGCTTCCAATCGAAGTTCAAAGCCCGCGTCTTTCTTCCATTCAGGCTGTGCGGGGGCTGTTCCGGTCCAGGCATTGCCGTAATCACCGAAAAAGGAGAAATAGAGTTTTTTAAAATAGAATTGGAGAAAACGGAAATCGAGGCTTGTGGAGATGGGAAAACGATACGCCAACTGAGCGCGGGCAAGCGTGTTGCCCCCGAGTGCATAAAAGGGATATCCACGCATACCGGCGAAACCGCCTGCGTAGAGATCGAAAAAATTATCCACCGAAGGCCCCATGATGCTCCCTCCGTGAAGGCTGAGGGTCACTGTGTGTTTGGGGAAAGGAAACTCGACATGTTCTGTCCAGCTTCCTTCAATTCGTTGGAAATTGAAATTCGTGTAGGCCGGAACAAGCACACTATTGACGACATCAAAGTCGCCGTTCGGGTTGAACTTGTTCAACTCGTAAGAATATCTGAGGAAAACACTCCTGCCGGTCGGATTGATTTCCCGGTCTGTGCTCGGTTTCAGGCCGTCGTGCTTCAGTGTCGCGGAGAACGCATTTCCCACAAGGTACGCATTGCTGAAGGCCGGATTCACCCGGCCGTCATTCGGGTTCACAAATGCGCCGATATCAGCGCTATAACGGCTGAGCGTGTAGGTGAGCCGGAGGTTGTTGTTTTCTGAAAACAGCTTTTGCGTCAACGAGGCGTCGAATTCAAACAGATTGTAGGTGACTTCGATGCCGATCAGGCCTGTATACGGTGGCAGCTCAAATGAATTTCCAGTTTTCCTCGTCAAGTTGTAGAGCTCTAATTGAAGCGAGGGCTCCCAGCCGAGTTGATACAATATGGGCAGGCGGTCGTTGTACTGGAAAATCAGAAACAGGTCTCGTTCAAGTTTGCGATTCAACGCAGCACCTCCAAACAAGCTGAGTTTTTCAAGCACGTCTCCCGACGTGAAATAAAGCCCCGGCTTGACCATGTCGACACCGCTATTCCTTTGATTGTAATTGTCGAATCTGACAAACGGGATGATTGTAAGACTCGTGAAAATGTTCCGGTACGGTCGCGGTGCTGCGAGTTCCTTCGAAACATCCTGTGTAGCGATTCTCGCTGTCAATTCCTGTTGCTCGTAAGGTTCTCCATGTGAGACACCTGTCTTAGAACCTTCAAGCAGCAATTCTTTTGCCGCGATTTGCGTTTGAGGAACCTGGGATGATCCGGGGTTGCGAAGAAAGGCTATTTTATAGCCTGAGCTCGTGTAGGTGGCGTAGGCCAACTCGTTTTTGACACTGATGGCGGGGACAAAAGCCCCTCCCAGAACATTTGTTACCTGAGTCTCCTTTCCTGAATCAAGATCTCTCCTGTAAATATTGAAAATCCCCGTCCTGTCCGATGTATAATAGAGGGACTTTCCATCGGGGGAGAATGCGGGGTTCCTGCAATCTCCTTTCATCGCAATTGTCTTATAGCCGGTCCCATCCTCCTGTATTTCGGAATGGGATTGATTGTGGCCCTTTGAATATCCAAAAACGACCGTCTTGTTGT
>JANOGR010000025.1:0-2353 GCA_031406095.1 Ignavibacteriales bacterium | reverse complement strand
GGTGGGCGGCGCCATCGCAAACGCCGTCTACGATGCTGTGGGAGCAAGAGTGTTTCAAATGCCGATCACGCCGGCGCGAGTGAATGAGGCGATGTCGAAGGGGTGAGCGGGTGGTGTGATTCATTGTGTCTTTAGGAGTTTGTCGTTAAGGCATCTCGGTCGCGAGCATAGTAACATCTCGCCAAATTTCACCACTGGCTTCCATACGCCCGAATCCCACCGGCAGAAATAGCTCCCTTTAAGTTTGTTTCACCCAGCCTCTTTGTAGAAAATACAGCGAAACTCCTCCGTTTTAGGCATTTTTAGGCCAAAAACGCCACAACCAGACTGGCACCTGCATTGCCCCTCTATGGCATCACCTAATCTGGGGGCAACAATGGAATCGACAGTCCTTACAAACAACGTTCTGATTTTCGAGCCCACGAACATACCGCGCCAGGTCGTAGCCAATAGACGTCACCGCACACAAGAGTCTTCTATCCATAATAATCTGCCGATCCTGCAATCGCTCTGGGACAATTCCCCAAACGGGATGCGCCTGACCGATGAAAACGGACTCATTGTAGCCGTCAATGGAGCTTTTTGTCGGATTGTGGGCATGCAGGAAGAACAACTTGTTGGCAAGCCATTCACCGTCGCGTACAACAACGAAAAAAACAGTGAAGCTCTCATCAGAGCATATCACGTCAGATTTCATGGAGCGAAACTTGCAGCGACCATTGAAAGAGAGATGAAACTCTGGGGTGGGCAAATGACGTATTTTGAAGTACAGAGTTCATTGATAAAATCCGATGACGAACGACCCCTTCTCCTGAGCATTTTCCGGGACATCACCTTGCGGAAAACGGCAGAAGAGGCTCTCAAGTCTTCAGAACAGAGATTCCGTAAGGTATTTGAAAGTGTCCAGGATGTTATCTTCACAATAAATCGCGCCGGAGTCTTCACCTCTTTAAACCCCGAATTTGAAAGAAAAACAGGATGGAAAGCTGAAGAGTGGATTGGGAAGAAGTTTCACCCCCTTTTGCATCCTGATGATGCAAGGGCCGCATGGAAGAGTGTGAGCGAAATGATGCGCACGAAAGCTCCGACGACCATCGCTCTGCGTACGCAAAGCAAAAATGGGCAGTATATCATCGGCGAATATACCTGGTCGCCCGAACTCGTCGATGGTGAGCTCGTGAGCGTGATCGGCACCGTCCGTGATATCACACAGCGACAACAGACTGAAAACGCTCTCAAAGAAAGCGAAGAAAAATACCGGAGTCTGTTTACGAATTCAGTCCAGCCGATGTTTCAAAGCTCTGTTGATGGAAAACTCTTGAATGCGAACCGGGCACTCTTAAACCTGCTCGGCTATGATGATTTTCTCGAACTCGCGGACATGGATATGAAAGATCTCTATGTCAACCCGGATATGCGTGGTCAAATTACAGAAGTGCTTGACACGAAGAATCAAATGAGTAATGTCGAATTCGAGTTGAAACGGAAGGATGGCAAAGTCATTACCGTGGTGGAATATTCCCGTGCCCTCAAAGACGAGAAAGGGAATCTTCTGGGATTCGAAGGCATCCTCGAGGACATCACAGTCCGTAAGTCGATGGAGCAAAAGATGAATCAATATCTTCAAGCCCTCGAAAGTTCGAAGAAAGTTCTCGCCGAACTAAACGCGGAGAAAGACAAGCTGTTTTCGGTCCTGTCGCACGACTTGAGATCGCCCTTCGCAAGTATCCTCGGCTTCTGTGAAATCCTGTCGAAGGAGAGCGACCAACTTACCGAGGAAGAGAAGAAAGAATTCATTTCCTACATCAGCGAAGCAGCGCAAAACCAGCTCTCGCTTGTCAACAGAATGCTCGACTGGTCGCGCCTGGAATCGGGTCGCGTGAAACTGGAGATGAAGGAACTCGACCTTGCCAACGTGGTGAAGAAGAGTGTCAACGGCCTCCTTGGACTTTCTATGAAGAAGAATATTCAGGTTGCCTCAAACATGCCAGAAGGTCTCATGGCGTTCGGAGACGGACAATTGCTTATGGAATTGTTCGAGAATTTGATAAGCAATGCGTTGAAGTTTACGCCGGAAAACGGACGGATTTCGATCGACCTCGCCTCACAAGACGATAGAAATATCGTGGTTACCGTGAAAGACACCGGTGTGGGCATTCCGGAAGCCGACTTGCATCGACTGTTCAAAGTCGAGGAAAAATACACGCGGAAGGGATTAGGCGGTGAAAAAGGAACCGGACTCGGCCTGCCCGTCTGTGCCGAAATCATGCAAAAACATCAGGGGACAATTCGGGTGGCTCCTGCGTTCGGCCATTCGCGCAGACTCGTCGTACTTCCTGCCGTACGATTTGTA
>JANOGR010000381.1:0-6004 GCA_031406095.1 Ignavibacteriales bacterium | reverse complement strand
GGGAAATCCAGGTTCGATCGCTTCCCGGCCGGGCTCCGAAGATGACGGGTCTGGATATTTTCGGCGTCAGTGTTCCCGCAACACACGTCGGCGGAGATTACTTTGACTATGTGAAACTTGACAGGGGGAGGCTTGGGGTTCTCATTGCGGACGTTGCAGGAAAGGGCATGCCGGCTGCATTGCTGGTCCAGAAAATGCAAGGGATTGTGCAGTCTACGAAGTCTCGTGAAACAACTTCTGCCAGCATTCTCATGAGACTCCAGGAGAATCTGGCGGCAACGTTGCCCCTCGAACTGTTTGTCACGGCAGCAAGCATGGTGTTTGACCTCCGGCTGCGGCAGGTTCAAATCTCGAACGCCGGCCATGTGCCAGCGCTGCTGAAGCGTGGGGGCACAGTTCGGACAATCAAGCCGAACGGAATATGGGTGGGCCCTGGAAGTGTGGGGATGTTTGAAAAACATCTCGAGATGTTGAATCTCGATCTTAAGAAAAATGACGTTTTTCTTATGTTCACTGACGGTGCGCTGGAAGCAGCTGATGGGAAAGGCCGCGAGTTTGGATTGAACAGGATCCGCAAACTTCTCGCCCCGGGACAAAATAACGCCAGAACAGTTGTCAAAAAGTGTTTGAATGAGATTGCACAATTCTCGGATCCAGTTGCTCAGGCAGACGATATCACCGCGGTTGCTGTTCGAATACTCTAGGAAAAAGACATGAAAAAGATTCTTGTCATAGAAGATGACAAAGCCGTTCGAAGAGGAATTTCGGACAATCTGACAAACGAGCATTTCGAAGTTCTTGCTTGCGGCGATGGGAAAGAGGGATATGAAATGGCAAGGAAGAATGCCGTAGACCTGATCATCCTGGACATTATGCTTCCCTCGATGAATGGGAATGAAGTCTGCAAACAGCTTCGTCAGGATGGTGTTCAGACTCCGATCCTGATGCTGACAAGCAAGAAAGAGGAGGTTGACAAGGTCCTCGGACTCGAGTTGGGCGCTGATGACTATGTGACAAAACCGTTTGGCACAAGAGAGCTGGTGGCACGTATCAAGGCCCTGTTACGCCGCCAAGCTGAGACGAGGAAAGAACTTTCGGAATTGACGTTCGGAGATGTCTATGTCGATTTCAAGAAGCAAGAAGCGACAAAAAGAAAGAAAAATCTCAAGTTGAGCTCAAAAGAATTCGAGTTGCTTCAATTCATTGCCGGACGTGAAGGTGAAGTTGTCTCACGAGCAGACCTCCTGGAAGAAGTCTGGGGATATGAGGTGACTCCGACAACCAGGACCGTCGACAACTTCATCCTTTCTCTCAGAAAAAAAATCGAAACGAATCCTTCAAAACCCAAGTATCTTCTTACCGTTCACACTGCTGGATATAAGTTTCGCCGATAAGATTCCAGGCAATTTCTCTTCGGTTCCTCCGAAATCTTCCATCGCCTAACTCCCGTTTCTTCGCGTCTTTCCTCGCTGAAAAACCGCCTCTGTAAATCTCTGGCCTTTCTTTGACGCGTTTGTGACAATTCCGTGACAACTCCTGCTTGATCATTTCATATACATGTGGTGAAAGGAACAAGGAGACTCTTATGAACAGCGAATTCGATCCTGTGGATACCATCAACAAACAGGCAAGCGTGTTCCGCGAAGAAACCGGGAAAAAGCCAAACCGCTTGATGGTATCGCGAGAGATTTACAGGCGGCTGGTTGAGCTGATTTCATTTGCAAACAGCGTTGGCAATCTCATTATCGGCTGCTCGCCCGTCCTCGAAATCGACACTTCAGAGGGAAAACTGAAAGTCGTGATCGACGAGATGCTTGGCGAAACAGCGGTGCAAATCGCATAGGTGTGCTATGAAAAAAAGACAATGGTTCATGGGAATACTTGTTGGACTTGTGGTGAGCAGCATGAGCGCTCAGAATCAGTATCTCTGGCTCAAGCTTGCTGACGATAGAGTCGTTATCAATGCGGCCTTTCAGGAATTGACTGAGGAGACGATCGTCGTGAAGAGTGGGATGAAAAAGGTCGAGTTTTCGCTTTCAGAAGTGGATCGCATAAGGGTGATCCGACAGTCTGAGATTCTCGAAGGGGCGTTGTACGGGTCGGCCATTGGATTCGGTGCGGGTACGGCGATCGGCTTCATAGCCCAGTCAAACGGCACTGATAAGCAGAACCCAATGAGTTCGGCGCTCATTTTTACGGTTGTTGGCGGCGTCGTAGGCACTGTGAAGTCTGCTTTTGAGAAGCCGGATCCCATCATTGACCTACACGGAAAAAATGTTGCACAGAAGCGGCGGATCATTGAAAGTCTATTATTGCAGAAGCAAGAATAACAATTCACTCATTCACCAATCACAAAGGAGTAAGTCATGAAAACCAAATTCACGTTCACACTGTTGGCGCTGCTGGCTGTTGTACTCGTCCTTCCCAGCACCAAGACCTTTGCTCAAACCAAAGAATATGGCCTGGAGACATCGTTTGCCGAACGTGACCTCGGTGGACCGAGATTCGGGATTACCTACGTTCCGGGAAACACGGCTCTTGTTGACAAGTTGAAGGAAAAAGGGATCGGAACTACCATTAGCCAGTTTGGCTGGCATTTCGAATATCAGATCATCCCCGAAGGCGGCGGGCCGTCGTTCATCATTCAGGGCGTCCCAATGGTGGGCGGAGTTGAATACGGAACGTTGATTCCGGCCGTTACGCTTGCAATGGGAATCCGTTTGCCTGACGGGCTCGAGTTCGGAATGGGCCCAAACATTCTTTTTGGCGGCCCAAAGGGTGCGAGCACTTCATTAGTCGTCGCGATCGGCCAATCGTTCAATTATGGAGGAGTCAGCATTCCGCTGAACTTCGTACTGGCGACAAATCCGGACGGCAATCGATTCTCGGTAGTGTTCGGCTATGCGATAGCAAAAGGCATAAAGTAGTATCCCCTTAGAATCTTTCCTCCGAATGGCGGCGCTCAGAGTTCATGAGGCCGCCATTTCTTTGTGTCCCGACCTTTCGATGTTTACGTGAGGAAAGAGTTTTACTTCATCCTGACAATTCCGTGACAACTCCGTTTGCGTAATCCCGCATACTAAGAGTAAGACTCAATGTCAAATTACCAAAGGGAGGCTCTCATGGAACAACAAGCGAAGATCAGTAATACAGGGCTGAGTGCAGCAGGTTCGGGAATATACTTTTGCGACAATCCGGACGGCATCTCGATTCTCAGCCGGAAGTCCATTCCGCAAGAAAAGTGGGCGGAGATAAAAAAACTTCAACAACTCGACACTCGCTACAACTGGAAAATCCTTTTTTTCTTGGTGCAGTGGCTGATGGGAGGGTTGATTCTGCTATCTGTCGACAACCTCTTTGTTCACCTGGTCTGTTATTTTCTGATGGCATGTTCAGTCGTGGGCCTGCCTATCCTGATGCACGAGTCGTGTCATTCCTTGCTTTATAAGAAGCCATCGCTGAATCGCTGGGTCGGGTTTTTCTGCGGTCTCTCAGGACTCGTCTCCGTCTCGGCGTATCGTTCGATCCACTCGACTCATCATGCGAATACGCGGACGGAGTCCGACCCGGACGACATCGAGGCCTCAGCACAAAAATCCGTGCCGATGGTGTTTGCGTACTATTTCGTCCTGGTGGCAGGCATCTACTTGTACATACCTACGGTTGCCATGAAAGGCTTCGCGAAGGCCAATCATCGCATGAGAGTAAACATCGTCACCGAGTATGCGTTGATGACTGCCGTTTACGTCCTTGTATTTTTGGCGTTTCCCTTTGACGCCATCTTAAAACTGTGGCTGATTCCACTCTTGATTGCCGGGCAGCTTTCCAATGTTCGCGGGTTAGCAGAGCACGGGTTGATGACCGGCGGCAATGAGTTCACAGACAGTCGGACCGTGATGAGCAACAAGTTTGTCTCGTTTATGATGAGCAATCTGAATTATCATCTTGAGCACCATCTCTTCCCGGGCATTCCAAGCTATAACCTGCCGAAAGTTCACGAGTTGCTGAAAGATCACTTCCGCCAGGCAGGTGCGTCCGTGTATCCATCTTACACACAGTTCCTGTTCGATTTCGTTCATCTCACGATGAAACGCGGAATTACATCGAACATGAGACTACTTCCTGCTCAGCTTCGGCAAGAAGTGTGTGCGTGAGGAGAAAACCACGAACACTATGCACATGAAGAATTCAAGCGAAATGCAAAGAGGCGATTGGCTCAGAATCCTCATTCTGTGGACCCTGGTCATGATCCTCCGCTACGGCGTATTCTGCTTGCTCTTGTTCGCTGGCGCTCAGAACTGTTTGAGCCAGGAAAACCTAGTCAACCGGTCAGCGTTTAAGGCCGGTGAAGTTCTGCGTTACAAGGTGAAATGGAGTTTCATTCGTCTGGGTTCTCTTGAAGTAAGACAAGAGTTGTGCGATTCAGCCGATAGAGCCTGTTACCGGATTATCTTAACGGCAGAAAGTGCACAAGGCCTTCCTTTCATCGACATATATTTTGTCAATCAGGGAAAAGTGTCTACTGAAACGCTAGAGAGCCTGGAATTCACGTCGGATATTGGCAGGGAGAAGAGAAACAGGTCTGTTCATCAGACCGACACGGCGGCAAAACTTCTTGCCCTCACGGAATTTGTCGACAATAACCTGATTCGTTCAGACACTCTTCACTTGAATCAATTGGTTTATGATGACCCAAGCCTTTTCATGCTTTTTCGCTGCCTTGCGGGGTCGGGTGAAACAAGAGAAGTTTCGTCGGTGATGGAGAGCCGGATTGAAACGACGACTTTCCGATTCCCGGTGGACCGTGAAGAAATTGAAGTTGCAGCACTCGATAAACCCGTCAGCGCTTTTCGCTTTGAAGGCAAAGCGAATTGGACAAGAAACGACTACGCCGGGCTCAAAGGGGAGTTTTGCGGCTGGGTGAGCGCAGATTCTGCGGCGGTTCCACTGAGAATCGAGGCCAGGATATTTCTTGGCTCCATTGTTCTTGAGCTGGAGTCTTATGAACGGCCAGGGTGGCCGGTACATGACACTCTGTTTTCTCACGTCAAGAAGTGAAACCAGGGAGGTAGTCTCATGAAATCGAACAGTTCCTTTGACCTCAAATCCGAACCCTCTGCCTTAGAGCCGGACCATTTCACAAAACACGACTGGCGGATGAATCTTCGCCCTGAGGTGAAGGACAATATCCGTAAACTGCAGGCAATTGATTACGGGAGAAATCTCAGGATTCCATTGTTTTTCCTTATTTGGGCTGTGGCCGGATTTGTTTCACTGGAGGTCGATGTCTTGTTCATTCAGTTGGCATGCTATTTCTTTGCAGGAGCGACAATCCATGGACTTGGGATCCTGATGCACGAAGGAGTGCATCACACGATGTTCAGAAACAAGTCCTTGAACAGATGGGTTGCGTTTGTATGCGGTGTCCCAGCGTTGATGTCGGTGTCCGCCTATCGTGTCGGACATCTTCCTCACCACAAGTTCGAGCGGGGCGAATTGGATCCTGATGAACTGGAGAATTTCTCGAAAAACCCTCGAGTCCTCGCCGCGCTGTTTTGCCTCACCTTTCTTTTCGGCGATTTTTTTGGATTCTATCGTGTCGGACCCTTCAACGCTCTCCGCACGAACCCTACTGAACGCAGGGCCATTCTTCAAGAGTATGGAATCATTGTATGTCTTGTCTCGCTCGTCTTATGGCTTGTACCACTCACCGTAATCCTGCACGTCTGGGTCTTTCCGGTTTTGTTCGGTCGAGTTCTCACGAATGTGAGAACTCTCTCCGAGCACATCTTGACTTCCAAGGATAACCCCCTCACTCCAACTCGGACTGTGGTGAGCAACGGATTTGTCTCATTCTTCATGTGTAATCTGAATTATCATGTCGAGCACCATTTGTTTCCGGCAGTGCCGTACTATAACTTGTCCGAAGTTCATGGCCTTCTGTTGCATGAATTTGAAAAACACAATGTTCAGGTATTCCGATCATACACGCAATTCCTGATGG
>JANOGR010000378.1:0-2419 GCA_031406095.1 Ignavibacteriales bacterium | reverse complement strand
GTTGCCGGCAAAGCGGTCGGCGAAACCGTCACACCATACTTAAGAGAGAGTTCAGAAATCACCCGACTCGTCCGTTGAATCTCTTCCCAGTAATCCACAAAGTTTCTCAAAACAATCAGCACATCTACATCTGAGTCCCCTCCGCCCTCTCCACGGGCACGAGATCCATAAAGATAAAATCCGGAGAGGTTCTCGCCATAAATATTTCTCAAAGCACTTTTCATCTCTTGCAAGAGTTTGCCAATCAGATCTGTGCTTACTGTGGTATCGCTCATACTCATGGACCTTTCCAACCAACCGCATGTGTGCCGTTAATGTTCGAGTGAAAAGTTGAAAACTCATCTTCAAATGAATAACTCACGAAACTTTGCGCGGCAAGGTGGTAGCACTCGTCGGGTTTGATTTCCTTCACGACGTTGAACAAGCTCGGGTAGCTCTCTAAAGACGCTGAATGCAGCTTCACGTCGTTGAGGAGATGCTTGATTCTCCACATCCTGTGGGCAGAATCTTCAATAGCCACGCGTCGCACAATTCCGTGCACTTCGTATCCTTTTTGGAGCAGGAATTCGGTGAGGTAGGATCCGTCCTGGCCGGTGATACCTGTTATGAGAGCTTTTTTCACTTTATCGATTTAAGAATAAAGGACGTCGCAAACTGTTTGCTGACTCCATGAGCGCGATGCATCTCGACCTCCCCAACAATGATGAAGCTGGTGCCCCTCCTTGATTGGTGATTGGTGAAGAGTGAAAACTATTCATGGAATTTGCACATTTACTCAGAAACATAAGATTCTACGGCCTTCGCATACTCGACAAAATACTTCAAGCGGGTCGTCAGCTTCTCATACACTTTTTCAGGGGATATTTGAAAATACTCGTGCGTCAGGATGTTCCGAAACCGGACGAAGTCTTTCATGGCCTCACTCAAGTCTGCACTCACGACCCGCTGGTCTAAGAGACGGGTAAATATCTCTATGTAGTTGGACGCAGGGGTGAAGCGTTTCGACGAAATGAGCCTTGCCCCAATGTCTACACAGGCCATTGTTGCCCTTTCAAATTCCCTCTCCACAATATCTTGCATTTTTCGGTCATTCCTGAATTCGCCAAGTGGCACGCGTTCGTATTCGCGCAGCATATCAAGGCTCTCTCGAATCACCTTAAGGAATTCAGCGATTTTCCCATTCACTGTCAAAACACGCCCTCCTGGATCATTTTTCGAACATCGTTTGCCAGTCGCTGACGCTGAGGCTCCAAGTCATAGTATTGTATCAGCGATCGGACTTCATGTTCGACCCGTTCACTTTCGTCTGCGCACCAGATCAGCCGTCCGTTGCGCAGCACTTCATACCACAACAGGGGCGGAGACTCGTTCAGAACGACTACATCGACCGCCTTCCCGAGCAATTGTTCGAGCTCTTCCCTCAATCGCTCGCCATCCTCAAGTCTGTATCCGGCAGCGAACACAACGGCTACGTCCACGTCTTGTATGGTCTTCCAACCGTGCCCTATCGCTGTCGATCCAAAGAGGTATGCCGTCCGAAGTTCGGGACCTTTCCATTGTTGCGTGAGATAGTCCTTGAGCCTCGCCAGTATTCTTTCTTTTTTATCGTCCTGCAATGATGACATAAAGATAGTGAAGAGAGAAAAGTAAATGGTCTTTTGCCGAATTGAGTCTCATGTTAGAGTCGATGAGAAATCAGATGTCAGAGATCAGAAGGTCCCATTGAGCGCCAAGGTGAAAGAGAAAAAAACAAACTGAAAATGTGCGCCGTAGGCGCATGCGCCTTTGGCGCAGAAATAAAAAAGCAAAAAGAAAAACGAAAATACGCTTGGACATTGATTAGTAATTGGTGAATGGTGATCAGTGAAGCGTGAAGCACGGGATTCCTTGCACGTTCAACCTTCATAAGACGCCTTTTTTTAGATAGTCTTCAACCGCCTGTACGATCCTCTCTGCGCTCAAAATATCTTCCTTCGCTTCATGTGTTTCAATGCTTACATTGAATTGGTAATCTGCAATTTGCCTATCTCGGAAAAGTCTTGTAATAAGTTTGCTAAATTCTTTTGGAAATGTGTCACTCCTCAAAAAGTGTTCGTTGAAAGCGCTAATCACGCCGCTATGCTTTGCAAAGACAAGATTCTTAGTCAAAAGACTTGCTTCCATTGCATAAAACGCTGCATAGTAAGCTCGAGATGAGGCAAAGTCATAATCCCCGTCCTCCACATGTCTTTTTGCGGCAGCAATCGAGCGAGCAGCTTTCCTTATAAGTTCCTGTACCTGTTTCTTCAGCTGCTCATCAGTAATCACAATTCGATCCCTTCTCGTTCGACATTGACCAAGAAAGGATTTTGCATGCCTTGGGCGAGTTTTCCTTCTGTCACAATAAAGGCAGAAAAAATCGCTCCATACTTATAAAGAG